>CAZAIR010000012.1:0-21031 GCA_964485225.1 uncultured Burkholderiaceae bacterium | reverse complement strand
CCTGCCCAAGCTGCGGCAAGCCGGCGCGGCGTGAGACTGACACGATGGACACCTTTGTGGACTCGTCCTGGTACTTCATGCGCTATTGCGACCCCACCAACGCCGACGCGATGGTGGCGGGCGGCACGCAGTATTGGATGGGTGCGCAAGGCGCTGCGGGCGGCAGCCCGGGCATGGACCAGTACATCGGCGGCATCGAGCACGCCATCCTGCACCTGCTGTACGCGCGCTTCTGGACCAAGGTGATGCGTGACCTCAAGCTGGTCAGCATCAGCGAGCCGTTCACCAAGCTGCTGACGCAGGGCATGGTGCTGAAGGGCGCCTTCTTCCACAAGCCCGAGGGCGGTGGCAAGAACTACTACTGGGAGCACGAGCTCGACGTGGTGCACGACGAGCGCGGTGGCATTGCCGGCGCCAAGCTGAAGAAGGACGGCACGCCGCTCGAGTACGAGATGACGACCATGTCCAAGTCGAAGAACAACGGCGTGGACCCGCAGGCCCTGATCGACCAGTACGGCGCCGACACGGCGCGCCTGTTCGTCATGTTCGCCAGCCCGCCCGAGCAAACGCTGGAGTGGAACGACGCCGGCGTGGAGGGCGCGCACCGCTTCCTGAAGCGCGTGTGGAACTTCGTCACCAAGCACGGCGAACTGCTGCGCGCCGCCGGCACCGATTTCAGCCAGCTGTCGGCCGAGGCCAAGGCCTTGCGCCGCGAGGTGCACCTGGTGCTGCGCCAGGTCAGCAGCGACTACGAGCGCCTGCAGTTCAACACCGTGGTGTCGGGCGCGATGAAGCTGCTCAACGCACTGGATGCATTCAAGCCCAGCGGCCCGGCCGACGCCGCCGCGCTGCGCGAAGGTGTTTCGGTACTGCTCCGTGTGCTCTACCCCGCCTGTCCGCACCTGACCCACGGGCTGTGGGAAGACCTCGGACTGGCCGCGGCGCTGGGCGACCTGCTCGATGCCCCGTGGCCTCAGGTTGATGAGGCCGCGCTGGTGCAAGACGAGATCGAGCTGATGCTGCAGGTGGGCGGCAAGTTGCGCGGTTCGATCCGGGTGCCGGCCGGTGCTGACAAGGCCGCCATCGAAGCAGCCGCGCTGGCTTCGCCGGACTACCTCAAGTTCGCTGGCGATGCGACTCCCAAGAAGGTGGTGATCGTGCCGGGCCGCTTGGTCAACGTGGTGCTGTGATGCAGCGCCGCCGTGCCCTCACGGGGCTGAGCGCTGCGCTCGGACTGGCCACCCTGGGTGGATGCGGCTTTGCGCTGCGGGGGGCGCCCAGCTTTGCCTTTCAGCGCCTGGCGCTGACAGGCTTTGCACCCGGCTCGCCGATCCAGGAGGCGTTGAAGCGCCAACTCACGCGCCTGCCACTCACGCTCACCGAGCGCCCGCAGGCGCAGGTGGTGCTGGAGTGCCTGGACGAGCGCCACACCAAGATTGCCGTGGTGAGCACCAGCGCTGGCCAGGTGCGCGAATGGCAGCTTCAGCTGTCCCTCGACTACCGCCTGACCACGCCGGGTGACGAGCTGCTGCTGCCGCGCACCGAACTGCGTTTGACCCGCGACCTCACCACCACCGAGGCCGCGGCCTTGGCCAAAGAGCGCGAAGAGGCGGACCTGCGTCGCGCCATGCAGCAAGACGCCGTGGCCTTGCTGATGCGGCGCTTGGCGGCCGTCAAGCCCCAGGGCTGAAGCGCATGCAACTGCGCCTGGAGGCCTTGAACGAGCACCTGGCCCAAGGCCTGCGTGGCGCCTACACCGTGTACGGCGACGAAACCTTGCTGGCCCAGGAAGCCCTGGATGCCGTGCGTGCGGCGGCGCGTGCGCGGGGCTTCAGCGAGCGCCATGTGTTCACCGTCGCCGGCAACCATTTCGACTGGAGCGCGGTGCAGGCGCAGGCCGGCGCGCAGTCGCTGTTTGCTGAGCAGCAGATCTTGGAGCTGCGCATCCCCAGCGGCAAGCCGGGCAAGGAAGGCGGCGAAGCCATCCAGCGCCTGTGCCAAAGCCTGGGGCCGGATTTGCTGTTGCTCGTCAGCTTGCCCAAGCTCGACAAAACCCAGCTGAGCACCGCTTGGTTCACGGCACTGGACGGCGCCGGCGCCAGCCTGCGTGCCGACCCCATTGAGCGCCGTGCGCTGCCGCAGTGGTTGGCGCGCCGCGCCGCCCAGCTGGGCTTGCGCATGGCCGACGGCGAGGACGGGCAGCTGGCCCTGACCCTGCTGGCCGAGCGTGTGGAGGGCAACTTGTTGGCCGCCAGCCAAGAGCTGCACAAGTTGGCGCTGTTGCATCCCGATCAGGCTCTGGGCGTCGCGCAGATCGAGGCCGCGGTGACCGATGTGGCGCGCTTCGAAGCGGCCCAGCTCAGCGAAGCGCTGTGGAAAGGTGATTTGGCCCGCGCGCTGCGCTTGTTGGACGCGCTGGAAGCCGAGGGTGAGGCCGCCGTGCGCCTGCACTGGCTGCTGGCCGACGACGTGCGCGCGCTGCGCCGCGCTGCCGTCATCGTGGCCGCCGGCCGGCCGGTGCAACTGGCGCTGCGCGAGGCCCGTGTTTGGGGCGCGCGCGAGCGCTGGTTCGAGCGCTTGCTGCCCCGCCTGAGCCTGCGCGACATCAACCCGATGCTGATCGACGCCCACACCGTGGACGGTCTGTGCAAAGGCCTGCGCGCGCCTGATTGGCCGGCCGAGCCTTGGCCCGCGTTGCGGCACTGGGTGCTGCGCCTGGCGCAAGGTGTGCGCGGCGGCAGCCGCCTGCAGCTGCACGCTTGAATGCAAGGGCGCCTGCGGCGCCCGGCTTCAAGCTTCGCGCTCTTCCAGGCGCGCGGCCAGCGCCGTCAGGCCGGCGTGCACCGTGGCCAGCCGCACGGCTTGGCGGTCGCCACTGAATTGTTCACGCCACACCTGCACCGCGCTCCCGCGGTGGGCGATTGCCAGCCACACGGTGCCCACGGGCTTGCCATCGCTGCCGCCAGTGGGGCCGGCGATACCGGTGACGGCCAGTGCCCAGTCCAGCGGCGCATGCGCCAGCAGGCCACGCGCCATGTGGCTGGCCACGGGCTCGCTGACGGCGCCGTGCAAGCCGATGAGTGCTGCCGGCACGCCCAGCAGCTCGGTTTTGCTTTGGTCGCTGTAGCTGACCACGCCGCGCTCGAACCATTGGCTGGAGCCGGCCAAGCTGGTGCAGGCGGCGCCGATCAAGCCACCGGTGCAGCTCTCGGCCACGCCCATGCATTCCTTGCGGCGGATCAGCGCCAAGGCCACGCGTTGGATCAAGTCGGTGTCGTCCATCACAAAGCCCTCCAAGCTTGCAAACCCAGCGCCCACACCAGCAGCGTACAGCCGGCCGCCACGAAGTCGTCCCAGAGGATGCCCCAGCCCTGCGCCCAGCCGATGACCGCGCCGGGGCGCAGCTTGAAGGCCCGGTCGGCCCAGCCCACGGGGCCCGGCTTGGCGGCATCGAAGAACCGGAACAGCGCGAACAGCGCCAGCTGCTGCCACAGGCTCTCGGGTGCCGCCACCCACAAGATGAGCCAGAAGGCCAGCACCTCGTCCCACACGATGCTGCCGGGGTCGGCCACGCCCATGGCTTGAGCGCAGCGCGTGCAGGCCCACCACCCGACCAGGGTGCCGGCGGCAATCACCCAGCCCCAGGGCAGGCCGGGCAGCGCGCGTTCGATCAACAAGAAGGCCGCCCAAGCCCACAAGGTGCCCACGGTGCCGGGTGCCTTGGGGGCGAGGCCGGCACCGAAGCCGAGCGCAATCCAACGCGCCGGGTGGCGGGCCATGAAGGCCCAGGTGGGGTGGATGCTCACGTGCAGGTCCTTGTTCGGCGCATCAAGGCTCAGGCCTCGCGGAAGTGGTCGAAGCTGGGGCCGGGTGGCGCCACCGCTTGGCCTTGGGCGTCCACCAGGCGCAGGCCCGGTGCCGCCTCGATGCGGCCGATGTGTTTGACCGAGGTGCCCGAGCGCGCCACCGCGCCGCCCACCTCGGCGCGGCGATCGGGTGGGGTGGTGAACACCAACTCGTAGTCGTCGCCGCCGGTGAGCGTGCACAAGCGCTGCAGGGCTTGGGGCTGGGCCGCCAGCGGGGCGCTGCGGGGCAGGGCATCGACCTGCAAGGTGGCTCCCACGCCGGAGGCCGTCAGCACGTGGCCCAGGTCGCCCAGCAGGCCGTCGCTCACGTCCACGGCGCTGGTGGCCAGGCCGCGCAGGGCTTGGCCCAGCGCCACGCGCGGTGTCGGGCTTTCCATGCGGGTGCGGCACAGGTCCAAGCCCTCGCCCGGCAGCGCCACGTTGCCGCGGAACACCTCCAGCGCCAAGCGTGCATCGCCCAAAGTGCCGCTGACCCAGATGTCGTCACCCGCGCGCGCGCCGCTGCGCAGCAGGGCCGTACCGGCCGGTGCTTCGCCCATCACGGTGATGCAGATGTTCAAGGGGCCCGCGGTGGTGTCGCCCCCGGCCAGGGCGATGCCATGCTGGTCGGCCAGCGCGAACAGACCCTCAGCAAAGCCTTCGAGCCAAGCGGCATCGGCACGGGGCAAGGCCAGGGCCAAGAAGAAGGCACGCGGCGTGGCGCCGCAGGCGGCGAGGTCGCTCAGGTTCACCGCCAAGGCCTTGTGCCCCAGGCGTTGCGGCGACACGGTGCTCAAAAAATGGCGCCCCTCCACCAGCATATCGGTGCTCACCAGCCACTGTTGGCCGGGTGTGGGCGCCAGCACGGCGCAGTCGTCCCCGATGCCCTTCACCAATCCGGTGGTGGGACGGTCGAAAAAGCGACGGATCAGTTCGAATTCACCAAGTGCCATAGCGGCATGCGGGCTCTGCATGAAACAAAGGCGCGATGCTAGTGGGCTGCGGCACACTCGCCGATCCCAGTCCGACCTGAAGCTGCGCCATGCCCTCGACCGAAGAACAACGCGCCCAACTCCGCCAAGCCGCGCTCGAGTACCACGAGTTCCCCACCCCCGGCAAACTGGCCATCAGTGCCACCAAGCAGCTGATCAACCAGCGCGACTTGGCGCTGGCTTACTCGCCCGGCGTCGCCGCCGCTTGCGAGGCCATCGTGGAAGACCCGGCGAGCATCTTCCGCTACACCTCGCGTGGCAATTTGGTGGCCGTGGTCACCAACGGCACTGCGGTGCTGGGTTTGGGTGATATCGGCCCCGAAGCCGCCAAGCCGGTGATGGAGGGCAAGGCCGTCCTGTTCAAGAAGTTCGCCGGCATCGACGTGTTCGACATCGAGTTGCGCGAGAAAGACCCGAAGAAGCTGGTCGAGATTATTGCGGCGCTGGAGCCCACGTTCGGCGGGATCAACCTTGAAGACATCAAGGCCCCCGATTGCTTTGAAGTCGAGCGCGCGTTGCGCTCGCGGATGAACATCCCCGTTTTCCACGACGACCAGCACGGCACCGCCATCGTGGTCGGCGCGGCATTGCTCAACGGCCTCAAGGTGGTGGGCAAGAAGATTGACGAGATCAAGCTCGTCACCAGCGGCGCCGGCGCCGCCGCCTTGGCCTGCCTGAGTCTGCTGGTGAAGCTGGGCGTGCCGCGCAAAAACATCTGGGTGACCGACTTGGCTGGCGTGGTCTACGAGGGCCGCCAAGAGCTGATGGACCCCGACAAGATCGAGTTCGCGCAGCCCACCAGCGCCCGCAAGCTGGCCGACGTGATGGCCGATGCCGACGTGTTCCTCGGCCTCAGCGCTGGCGGCGTGCTCAAGCCCGACATGGTCAAGGCCATGGCCGCGCGCCCGCTGATCTTTGCGCTGGCCAACCCTACCCCGGAGATCCTGCCTGAAGAGGTGCATGCGGTGCGCACCGACGCCATCATGGCCACCGGCCGCAGCGACTACCCGAACCAGGTCAACAACGTCCTGTGCTTCCCCTACATCTTCCGCGGCGCGCTCGATAGCGGCGCCACCACCATCACCGACGCGATGGAAATCGCCGCTGTGCACGCCATCGCCGAGCTGGCGCAGGCCGAGCAAAGCGAGGTCGTCGCCGCGGCTTACGCCGGTGCCACGCTCAGCTTCGGTCCCGAATACTTGATCCCCAAGCCCTTCGACCCGCGCTTGATGATGCGCATTGCCCCGGCTGTGGCCCAGGCAGCGCAAGCCAGTGGCGTGGCCCAGCGGCCAGTTGTCGATATCGAGGCTTACCGCGAAAAGCTCCAAAGCTTCGTGTACGCCAGCGGCACCACGATGAAGCCGCTGTTCGCCATCGCCAAGCGTGCCGAGAAGAAACGTGTGGTGTTGGCTGAGGGCGAAGAAGAGCGTGTGTTGCGCGCCACCCAGGTCATCGTTGACGAGGGCTTGGCGCAGCCCATCTTGATCGGGCGCCCGGCCGTGATCGAAAGCCGTTGCGAAAAATTTGGCCTGCGCGTGCGGCCTGGTAAGGGCTTTGAGGTCGTCAATGTCGAGAACGACCCGCGCTACCGCGACTTCTGGCAAACCTACCACCGCATGGGCGAGCGCAAAGGCGTGACCCAGCAGCTGGCCAAGATCGAAATGCGCCGCCGCCTGACCTTGATCGGCGCCATGCTGGTGCACAAGGGCGATGCCGACGGCATGATTTGCGGCACCTGGGGCAGCACCGCCACCCATCTGCAATACATCGACCAGGTCATTGGCCGACGCCCGGGTGCTTGCACCTACGCCTGCATGAACGGGCTGATCCTGCCCAACCGCCAGGTTTTCTTGGTGGACACCCACGTCAACTACGACCCGACTGCCGAACAGCTGGCGCACATCACCATCATGGCTGCCGAGGAGATGAAGCGCTTTGGCTTGCGCCCCAAAGCAGCGCTGCTGAGCCACAGCAACTTTGGCTCCAGTGACCAACCCTCGGCCATCAAGATGCGCGACACCTTGGCGCTGCTGCGCGAGCGTGCGCCCTGGTTGGAGGTGGACGGCGAGATGCACGGTGACACGGCGCTGGACGCCGCCCACCGCGCCAAGCTGATGCCCAACTCCACGTTGACCGGCGAGGCGAACCTGCTGGTCATGCCCAACATCGACGCCGCCAACATCGCATACAACCTGCTGAAAACCACGGCCGGAGGGGGCATTGCGATCGGCCCCGTGTTGCTCGGCGCGGCCAAACCGGTGCACATCTTGACGCCCAGCGCCACTGTGCGGCGCATCGTGAACCTCACGGCCATGACCGTGGTGGACGCCAACGCAGGGCGTTGAGCGCGCATGCGAAAGCCATGCCAGACGGGTAAACCCGCGGGTGGTGGAGGGGCTGTGCTCAAAAACTTTGTATCCGATTGAGCTGGTTCATTTCGCTTGAAATCGTTTATGGAACAAGCACTTAACAGCATGTGAGCGCCAGCCAACCCAAGGGTCACCCCTGTCAATCCCGGCTATTTCGGACTTGAGCTTTCGGGCTGGATTCGTTACTATTTCGGTCTTCATTTGGGGGTAAACCCGTGGGATCGATGGTCGTCTCGTCGCAGCATGCAGGGTGGGGTGCACGCCTCGCCCGGGGTGTCGCGGTTGTAGCGCTCGGCCTGGGTTTGAGCGTCGGTGGTGCGGCCGTGGCCCGCGACAGCGCGATGCCCACGGTGGCCCTCAGTGCTTTGCCCAAGCAGGCCCAGCAAACTCACGCATTGATTTTGGCGGGCGGCCCCTTTCCTTATGCCAAAGATGGCACCGTGTTCGGGAACCGTGAGCGCTTGTTGCCTCGCAAGCCGCGCGGCCACTACCGCGAGTACACCGTTCGCACACCCGGTGCCAAGAACCGTGCCGCTCGCCGGCTGGTATGCGGTGGCACACCGCCCACGCAGCCAGAGGCTTGTTACTACACCGAGGACCACTACGCCAGTTTCCGTTTGGTGCTGACGCCGTGAGTGCCCCGACCCCGTTCTTTGTTTTGTGTCCCTGAGGTAGCCCCATGCAGTTGCAATCCATTCGCCCCAACGTGGTGCAGTCGATCCGTGCTTACCGCCCGGAAGACCTTTTGCAAGCCGCACAAGAAGCCGGCCATCATTTCCTGTACGCCAACGTTGCCGACGCAACGTCCAAGCAAGACGTCATCGAGCGCATTGCTGCCGCCTTTATGTTCCCAGAGCATTTCGGCAAGAACCTCGACGCGCTGTACGACTGCATGACCGACTTGGTGCACAAGGCGGGCCCGCAGCCTGGTTTTGTGGTGGTGATCGAGCACCTGCCTGACAACGCCAAGTTCGATCGCGAAGGCCGCGAATTGCTGCTGGATGTGTTCCGTGAGGCCGCTGATTTCTGGGGCGACCGCCGCGTGCAGTTCCGTTGCTTTTATTCGTTCCAGTACCCGGCCCAGGAGGCCAGCATGTGGGAGTCCCGCACGCTCGAACCGACCCTGCCGCCTGAGAAGCCGCTGCCCAAGAGCGCAGCGGCCAAGGCGGGTGGTAACCCGAACTTTGGCTTGAACCTGCCGCTGATGTGCTCTGCCTTCGACACCTCAGCCTGGTTGAACGCGGCCTGAGATCTGGGTTCTGCATAGAAAAGGGCGCCCTAGGGCGCCCTTTTTATTGGGCTCAGCGCCCGTTCAGAGGGTTTGGGCCAGCGCCACATATTCGGCCACTGGCACTTCCTCGGCGCGGCGTTGCACGTCGAAGTGCCCAGCGAAGCCCCGTGCATCGAGCCAGCGGCCCAGCGTGTGGCGAAGCAGTTTGCGGCGCTGGGAGAAGGCCACAGCCACCAGTTCTTCCAGCAACTGGGGCGACAGTGCCGCAGGCTCGCGGTAGGGCGTCATGCGAACGATGGCCGAGACCACGCGCGGCGGCGGGTCGAAGGCTTCGGGGCCGACGTCGAACAGCGCGTCCACGTCGTAGCGCCACTGCAGCATCACGCTCAGGCGCCCGTAGTCCTTGCTGCCCGGCGCGGCGGCCATGCGGTCCACCACCTCTTTTTGCAGCATGAAATGCTGGTCGCGCACCCGGCTGGCAAAAGGCAGCAGGTGGAAGAGGATGGGCGTGCTGATGTTGTAGGGCAGGTTGCCCACCACACGCAGTTGCGTAGGCAGCGCGCTGGCGAAGTCGACCCGCAGCACGTCGCTCTCGATCACGGTCAGGTGCGGGTGCTGGCGCAGTCGCGCGGCCAGATCGCGGTCGAGCTCGATCACGGTCAGGGCGCCCAGACGCTCGACCAGCGGTTGCGTCA
Source organism: uncultured Burkholderiaceae bacterium (assembly GCA_964485225.1). Taxonomy (GTDB): domain Bacteria; phylum Pseudomonadota; class Gammaproteobacteria; order Burkholderiales; family Burkholderiaceae_C; genus Inhella. The sequence goes on along the minus strand of CAZAIR010000012.1, from coordinate 11,899 downwards.
TGGCGGCCAAGCCGGGACCGATCTCGACCATGGCGTCGCCCGGGCGCGGGTCGATGGCGCGCACGATGGCGTCAATGACGCCCACGTCGGTCAAGAAGTGCTGGCCGAAGCGCTTGCGCGCTTGGTGGGGGGCGTTCACTCGTTCGGGTCGGTGTCGCGTTGCTCGATGAAGGCCTTGTCGCGCAGATCGCGGATCCACTCTTTGTAGGCTTCTTCGAACTTGCGCTCGCGCACAGCGTTGCGGGCTTGGTCGCGCAGCCGCTGGGGCTCGACCTTCACATCGCGGCGCTCCAGCACCTGCACGATGTGGATGCCGAAGCGCGACTGGAATGGCTGTGAGATGCCGTTGAGCGGCAATGCGTTCATGGCTTCTTCGAACTCGGGGACGAAGTTGCCGGGTGCTGCCCACCCGAGGTCGCCCCCTTGTGCAGCGCTGCCGTCTTCGGAGAACTGTTGGGCCAACGCTTCAAACTTGGCAGCGCCTGATTCGACGCTGCGCTTGTATTCCGCCAGCCGGCGTGCGATTTGCTCCACAGAGAGGCGGTCGCTGGGGCGCAGCAGGATGTGGCGGGCGCGGGTCTCGGTGACGGTATTGGGGTCGGTGGCGCCCTTGCGCTCCAGCAACTTGAGCACGTGGTAGCCAGCTTCGGAGACCAGCAGTTGGCTGGCGATCTCGCCAGGGGCGAGCGGTGCCACGGCGGCCACAAAGGGATCGGGCAGGCGATCGGCGGGGCGAAGGCCGATCTCGCCGCCGCGCTCGCGGTTGCCGTCCTCGCTCAAGGCCCGGGCCACCGCCGCGAAGTTCTCGCCACCGCGCACGCGGGCCAGCGCGCCCTCGGCTTTGAGGCGTGCGGCTTCGCGCTCGGCGCTGCTGGCGCCGGCTGGCACCGTGATCAGGATTTGTGCGACGTTGATCGGGGCGTTGGTGCGGGCGGCAAGCTGGCGCTCCTCCAGGAACTTGTCGATTTCGCCGTCGGTGACGCGCACGCGGTTGCTGACCTCGCGGTCGCGCACCCGCTCCTGCAGCATCTGGTCGCGCAGGTTCTCGCGAAAGCGCTTGAAATCGATGCCTTCGCTCATGAGGCGTTCGGTCAGCTGCGGCAGGGTCAAGCGGTTTTGCACCGCCACGTTGGCGACCACGCGATCGAGCTCGGGCTCTTCGACGCGGGCTCCGCTGTCGCGGGCGTACGTGACCAGCACGCGTTCCTCCACCAGCTGCTCGCGCGCGGCTTCGCGGGCGGTGAGCAGGTCAGGGGCAGCTTGGCCTGCGCGACGCGCTTCTTCGCGCAAGCGCTCGGCGCGGCCGGCGATTTCACCGGCGGTGACGACCTCGCTGTTGACAACGACGGCGATGTGGTCGCCAGGGATGCGTCGGGCGCGTGCAGCGGCCTCTTCCGCGACAGCGGCGGCTGGCGTTGGGCCGGTGCGACTGTCCAACGCGGGTTTGGCGTTGGCGGGTTGGGCTTGCACAGGGGCCACGCAGATGGCGGCCAGCGCGAGGGTCAGGGCTGCCGCTTGGGCGCGCTTACAGAACAGGGTCATGGGGTCACAGACAGAACGTCGTCGCTGGCCAAGGGGCGGTATCCGGGCACATTGTCCCTCAGTACCTTGAGTGCGCTGGAGCCCAGGCGTGACAGCCCAACAAGCTCCAGTTGAAGCAAGAAGCGCGTGTTGGTCTGCGACAGGCCAGTCGACAGCCGCTCGACGCCGATGCGCACCACATAGCAGCCGGCGTCGTATTCAAGGCCCAGCAAGCTGTCGGTGATGCGACTCTCGCGCAGGCTGTACTGGATGCGACCGGCGGAATACCAACTGCCTTTGCAACTAGCGTTGTTGCTGCGCATGGCTTTGCCAAACAGGGGCCATTGCCAGGCCAGATCGAGCTGTTCGCTTTGCGCGCGCTGCAAGCGGTAGGCCAGGCTCACTGTTTTGAAGTTGCCGGGGCTGTAGCGCGCCCGCAGCACCGAGCGCACGCTGCGCCCTAGTTCGGGGTCGTACTGGACGGCCCCGTCGAGCCACCAAGGGTCGGATAGGTGGGCGCCGGCGCTCAACACCACGTCGGAGAAGCGGCGATTGACCGTGCCTGCGTCGGCGGTGATGCGCTGGTCGCGGAACTGGTAGCGCTGGACCAGCCCGAGGCGCAGTTGCTCTTCGCCGCTGCTGGGGCTGAGCCAACGGCTGACAGCGCCGAAGCTGAGCGTGCGCGCATCGGCCACGCGGTCGATGCCGGTGAAAGGGTTGGTGGCGTACAGCGCATCGGCGTTGAAGTCGCGCGGGGCGCTGTCGAAATTGGGTAGGTTGTCTTGACGCCGGTAGGGCGTGTTGACGAACAAAAGTCGTGGTTCCAGGCTTTGCAGCAGCGGGCGACCGAGCAAGCGGGTGTCGCGCTCGAAGGCCATGCCGGCGTCAATTGAGACCGTGGGCACGATACGGCTGGCAGCGCGACGGCCGTCGTTCAGCGGCGTGTTGAGGCGGTAGCTGGCCGCGTTGACTTGTAACTGGGGCACCACCCACCAGCCGGGGTCGAGCACAGGGAAGGCCAAGTGGCCTACGGCGTGCAAGCGCTGGCCGCCGGGACTTTGTGCGCTCAGGGCTGCGCTGGGCAGTGTGAAGCGGTTGTATTCGACTTCGAGCCCACCCTCGAGGCGCGGGCGGTGGATGCGCGGCATGAAGCCAGCAAGGCCGCCAATCTCGGTGTTCGAGTTCAGCCGCAGGCCGACTTGCGGCTCACGCTGGTACGGGGCGGTGATCTGCGTGCTGGCTTCCTGGGTTTGCAGCACCTGCCAGCCTTGGATGCGGGCATAGCCCTGCCAGCGAGCGCTGCCGCCCAGCGTGCCGTCCTGGGTGAGTTGCAGGTCGCGTGCCAACAGCCTAGGTGTAGGACTTTCGATGCGACGGCGCAGGTCTTTCCAGTAGTCCGCATCACTCACGCCCTCCAGATCGGCGCTGAGGCGAAGGCCGCTCCAAGGACGCGCCTCACCGATCAGATGGCTGGACCAACGCGAACGCCCTGCAACACGGTCGTGAGGGAGCCAGGAGGCTTCCCAAGTGGCGGTGCCCACGGGCAGCAGGCCGCGCAGCTCGACGTCCAAGCCAGCGCCACGTCGCGTCATCCCGAAAGGGGTGACGGTCGCGTCGTAGTTGTCCGCCAGGTTGAAGTAGTAGGGCACCGCCAGCTCGACACCGCTGCGGTTGTCGACGCCGATGTGGGGAGGCAGCCACCCTGACATCCGCTGATCGCCCAGTGGGAACGTGAACGAAGGCGCAGCCAAGATGGGCACGTCCAGGAAGCGCAACACCACGCCATTGGCACTGCCTTGGCTGTTGGCCATGTCGAGGGTCAAGCTGTCGGTGCGCAGTTCCCAGGCCGGCGGGTCGTCGCCTTCGGGTCGGCAGCTGCTGTAGCTGCCGGCCGTGGCGCGCACGCGTTGCTCGCCTTCAAAGTCAAGGCGCGCAGCCGTGCCGCTGCCACCGGTTTGCGCCAGTCGGTAGGTCGGGGCCAGCAGTTCGCCCAGGAACGTGTCCAACTCTAGGCGCAGGGCGCGGCCGTCAATGATGCTGCCCAGGTGCTCCACGCGCACGGTTCCGGGCACCCGCACCTCGTTGCGGGCTTCGTTGAAGCTCAGTGTCGCGGCGCGTAGCAGGGTGTCGCCCTGCCGGAGCTCGACCGCGCCTTGGGCGTCGAGCTGTTCACCGAGCTTGGCGGTGGCTTGCTCGGCCCGCAACACGATGGCTTGGCGCGTTTGCGTCCCGCCGGGGGTGCTGCCGCGGATGACGCGCAGCGGTGTGACGGCCTCCGTGTTGGCCGATGCCGTACCGCTCGAGGCGGGCGCGGTCGCTGGGCTTTGGGCCTGAGCCGACAGCGTCATCAGTGCTGCCAGCAACGGCAGGCCGAACGGGGCGGGCGAGGGGTTGGAGGAAGAGCGTCGCGGCATTTCTAAAATCGATTATCCCCAGGGCCTTGTGCGCCCCAGGCCTTGCCTAGAGATTCAACGCCCCTATGACCTCCACTGCCTGGTTCGAGCCGGCGCGCGAAGCCCAGTTGCGCGCCTGGCTGGCCACCCTGCCACCCGCTCTGGGCCTGCGTCCCGATGGCTTGCACATTGCCGCGAGCGATGCCAGCCCGCGCCGGTATTGGCGCTTGCCCGCCGGAGCCGGCACCGCCATCGTGATGGACGCTCCGCCGGCGCACAACACACTGGCCCCGTTTCTGGATGTGCAGGCCCGCCTGTTGGGTGCTGGGCTGACGGCGCCGGCGACCTTGGCTGCAGACGAGGCACAAGGCTTGCTGCTGCTGGCCGACCTGGGTAGCGCCACTTACCTGCCGGCCTTGCAGGCCAGCCAACGCGAGGCGCAGCCAGGACAAGCCGATGCCTTGATGCGCGCGGCCATTGCCAGTCTGGTGCGTTTGCAGCAGCACGGCGTTGCCGAAGGGCTGCCGCGTTACGACGAGGCTTTGATCCGGCGCGAGTTGCAGCTGTTCCCCGACTGGTGCGTGCAGCGTGAGTTTGGTCAACAGTGGGACGCCAAGGCGCAAGGCCACTGGGACAGCGTGTGCGCCGCGCTGGTGGCCGCTTTTGCCGACCAGCCGCAGGTGCTGGTGCACCGCGACTACATGCCGCGCAACTTGATGCAGCCCCTGCCTGGCAGCGTCCAACCGGGTGTGCTGGACTTCCAGGATGCGGTGGTGGGCCCGGCGGGCTACGACATCGCTTCGCTGTTGCGCGATGCGTTCGTGAGCTGGGATGAAGCGCAGGAGCTGGATTGGGCGATCCGTTACTGGGAGGCCGCCCGCAAGGCCGGCATCGATTGGGACGACGACTTCGGCCTGGTGTGGCGCCGCATCGAGTGGACGGCCTTGCAGCGGCACTTGAAAGTGATGGGCATCTTCTGTCGCCTCAAGCACCGCGACGCCAAGCCGGCTTACGCGCAGGACCTGCCGCGCTTCTTTGCTTACGCCACCAAAACGGCCACCCGTTACCGCGAGCTGGCGCCGCTGATGCCGTTGCTGGATGCCTTGCGTCCCGGCCTGACCCAGCAGGCCTACGGTTGAGCGGTCGACTGAGGTTTCAGCCGCGCAAGTCGCCCACCGGCTGGCTGCCGAAATCGGCCCGGTTCTGGAAGGCGATCAGCTTGGCCGCCACCGCGGCTGGGGTTTCCAGGGCACCGCTGGCTTTGAAGTCGGCAAACACCGCCTGATCGGGGAAGCGCGATGGGTCGCCCGCGCGCAGCTGTGCCTGCATGTCGGTGTCGATGATGCCCGGGGCCAGTGACACGATGCGCGCCGGTTGCGCTTGGCTGGCTTCGTCCAGTGCCATGGCGCGGCTCAGGAGGTCCATGCCGGCTTTGACGGCGCAGTAAGGCGCCGCAGCCGCCATCGGGCGGCGGCCAAGGCCGGATGACACGTTGACGATGCGTTTGTCGGGGCAGTCGCGCGCACCGGCCAAGAAGGCGGCGCTGAGCAGCATCACTGCTTCCAGCCCCACGCGGGCCGCCTGCGACAGCGCGGCCAAGGGCGTGGTGTGCACGGGGCCGGGCTCGGTGATGAGTGCAGCGTTGTTGACCAGCAAGGCGGTGACGGGCGCCTGGGCGCCCAACCAGGTCTGCAGCCGCTCGGCCGCAGGCAAGGGGTCGGCCAGGTCCACCTGCCATTGGGTGATGGCGGCGGGTAAGTCGCTGGCGGCGCGCCGCGACAGGCCCAACACCTGCCAACCCTCGGCGTGAAGTTGCAAGGCCAGCGCATGGCCCAGGCCACGCGAGTGGCCGGTGACGATGGCGAGCTTCATGGGTGGGCGGCGATGACCTGCGCCACTGTGGCGGTCAGGCGCTTGGCGTAGTCGATGTGCAGGAACTCATTCGGCCCGTGCGCGTTGCTCTTCGGCCCCAGCACCCCACAAACCATCATTTGCGCGCTGGGGAAGCCCTGCTGCAGCAGGTTCATCAGCGGGATGGTGCCGCCCTGGCCCATGAAGCCCACTGGGGCGCCGAACTGCGCGCGGCTGGCGCTGTCCAGGGCTTGCGACAGCCACGGCTGCAGGTCGGGCGTGTTCCAGCCGCTGGCGCCGTAAGCGCCCATGCGGCCGTCGGGCTCGAAGGTGACGCGGGCGTTGTAGGGCGCGTTGTCTTCCAGCAGCGCCTTCAGCTTGAGCGCGGCGGCATTGCCATCCACGAGCGGCGGCAGGCGCAATGACAGCTTGAACGAGGTGTAGGGCCGCAACACGTTGCCGGCGTTGCTCAAGGGGGGCATGCCGTCCACGCCGGTCACGCTCAGCGTGGGCTTCCAAGTGCCGTTGATGAGTACTTGCGCCGGGTCTTCGCTCATCGGCAGCACGGCGCCGCCGTCGGCCCCGCAGGCCCAGGGCAAGCGCTTGTAGACACTGCTGCCCAGCACGGCGGCGGTTTCGCGCGCCTGAATCTGGCGGATCTCCGGGATCGGGCAGTGAAAGTCTTCGGGCAGCAGGGCGCCGGTTTTGGCGTCTTCCAGTCGGTCCAGCAGCTGGCGCAGGATGCGGAAGCTGCTGGGCACGATGCCGCTGGCATCGCCGCTGTGCACCCCCTCGGTCAGCACCTCCACCTTCAAGGCGCCTGTCACGTTGCCGCGCAGCGAGGTGGTCAGCCACAGCTGCTCGTAGTCGCCGGCGCCGCTGTCCAGGCACACCACCAGCGACACATTGCCGAAGCGCGGGCGCAGCACGTCGATGTAGGCGGGCAGGTCGAAGCTGCCGCTTTCCTCGCAGGCCTCAATCAGGCCCACGCAACGTGGCCGCGGGATGCCGGCTTGGTCCAGGGCAATCAGGGCGGTGAGGCTGGCGTAGATGGCGTAACCGTCGTCAGCGCCGCCACGGCCGTAGAGCTTGCCATCGATCACCTTGGGCGTCCATGGGCCGAGATCACCGCGCCAACCGCTGAACTCGGGTTGCTTGTCGAGGTGGCCGTAGAGCAGCACGGTATCGGTGCTGCCGGCCTTGGTGGCGGGCAGTTCGAACAAGATCACCGGCGTGCGATCGGGCGCGCGCACCACCTCCAGCTTCAAGCCGTGCAGCACGCCGGCGCCTTGGCGCTCCACCCAGGCAGCGGCATCGCGCACCACGCGGTCGATGTGACCGTTGGCCGCCCAATCGGCGTCAAACATCGGACTCTTGGCCGGGATGGCGATGTAGTCGTGCAGGGCCGGCAGGATCTGCTCGTCCCACAGGCGGTGGCAGGTGCTGGCGAGCTGGGTGCTCGTGGCGGTGTGGGGCGTGTTGGTTGCGGCGGTCATGGGTGTGGGGCGCATCAGGCGCAGGTCAGGGCTTGTGCGGAGTCTAGGAGCGCAGCGCGCGTTCCTACACTTTGTGGCAAACACCAACAGGGGGTTGCAGGTGCGAGCAGGGCGGTTCCGAGGGTGGGCGCTGGTGGCGCTGGTGCTGGTGATGGGTTTGCTGTCGGGCTGCGCCAGCACCGCGCCGGTGACCGATGACGGTCGTGCCATTGACGACAACCTGATGGCCAGCTTCCGTCTTTACGGTCAGGGCGAGAGGGCCCTGCGCCCGGCCCTGCTGCGCGCCGCCCAACTGCGAGATGCCGACTGCGACAAGCAGTGGGAGCTGCCCTTCAGTGTGGCGACAGCCCAGGGCTACGAGGGTGATGAGCGCTTGGCCTGGCTGCGCGCGCTTGAAGTGGATGCGCGCCTCAGCGTGATCGCCACCACCGAGGCGGCAGGTCTGCAAACGGGTGAGCGCTTGGTGCGCGTGGGGGCGGTTCAGGGTGTGCCGAGTACAGCGCTGCTGCAGGCGCTGGCGGATCGGCGTGAAGGCGGACGCGCGTTCGAGGTCGAAACCGACAAGGGCAAGCGGGTGGTGGTGACGCCCTTTGAGGTGTGCCGCGGCTACACCCGGCTGGCCCCCCCGAACACGCCCAAGCTGCAGGACTACCACTGGCTGATGAGCGTTCACCCCCTGGAGCTGCCCCAAGCCGCACCCAGCGCTGACGAGGCCCTGTGGGCGGTGCTATGGACACAGGGCCTCAGTGAGGTGGGCGGCACCCGCATGAAGACCTACCACTATGCGGTCAACATCGGCAGCACGCTGTACCAGTTGGCGACGCTGGCTTCGGGGCTCAAGGGTGCTGCGTTGGCCGCTGAGGCCGCCGTGAGCGCGGCCAAAAGTGCCGCGGCAACGGTGGTGGGTGATGCCGTCAAGCAGCAACTGATTGAGCAAGGTCGCCAACTGGCGATGCAAAAGATCCGCGACAGTCTGACCGACGCTGCGGAGCGTCTGACCCGCGCGCAGGTGGTTGACATGCTCAAAGCCAGCGCCAGCAACCGCGGCAGCCTCATGGGGGTGGGGCGCGTCGGCGCCACTGTCTGGGACCGCGCCGATGCTTGGGCCTTCGAGCGCATGCAGCGCCTGGGTGCCGATCCCTTGGCCGGGCTGCGTCTGCACCAGAAGATGGTCGAGCGGCAGTTGGGCGGCAACGCCTTTTTGCTGGATGCCGAGCGCTTGGCCGCGTTGGTGGCCTTGGCCGATCGGAGCGGCCTGCGCAGCCAAGCGCTGGCCGCTGTGGGCGGGCAGGCCGTGGAGGGGTGGATGCAGCAGATGGACGCCATGCCCTTGGCCAGCGCCCGTGACGCCTTCCGTTTCGACAGCCCCGATGACCCTGCGGCCCGGGGTGGACGCTTTGCCAACGGCCTGGTGGATGGCATGTTGAGCCTGCCTGCAGCCAGTGGCACTCCGGGGGGTAAACCGTGAGCGCGCGGTGGTTGTGGGCCCTGGCCCTTGCACTTGGGTGCCTTGCTGCCGCGAGTGCTCAAGAGGCCCCGCCCGAGGCCCCGGCTCCAGCGGCATCAGCGCCGGATGCGCAGCTGACCGCACCGCCGCCACTCAGCTGTGCCGACATCACCGGCCGAGCCATGGCAGCTGAAGTGCGCCTGACTCAATTGACCCAATCCCCCCTCAGCGAGCAGATGCAGCAGCAGGACCTGGTGTTGTCCATGTGGCGCGAAGCCGTGCAGCGCTGTGACGGCCGGGCCAGAGAGCGCGCCGAGCGCCTGTTGCTGGACAACCAACGCAGCCGCGCCCGCTTGGCCGAGCGCGAGCAAGCCGGTGCCCAGTGCGAGCTCAGCCTTCGCGATGCGGCTGGCTTGCAGGAGCTCGCCAAGGCGGCGTTTGCCGAGCGGCGTTGGCAAGATGCGGCGGCCCTGTACCGCAAGAGCGAAACCTTGTGGGACTTGGGCGGTGAGCACTGCAAGGGCGAGCAGCAGCAACTGGCTGCCAAGCGCCGCGAAGAGACCGAGATCGATGCCCACAACGCCGAGGTCTGCGCGCCGGCTTTCGAGCGTGCCCGTGCCGCCACCCAGCGTTTGCGGGCCCTCGGTCCCGAGGCCACGACCCGCGAGCGCGCATCACAAATCGCTGAAACCCATTGGCGCGAGGCCAGTGCCTTGTGCAAAGGCCAGGCCCTTGAGTTGGCGCGCACCAATGCGCAGGCTGTGGCGCGCGAGCGCGGCACCCCCTGGGTGGCCACCGCTGGTGTGGGCGATACGCCCGCCCCGGTTGCCCCCCGCGGGGCCGGCTTTGCCACGGTGGCTCCTGCGGCAGTGTCAGCGGGTGTGGCCCCGGCCCCGGCGCCGGTCGCCTCGGTTGGGGCATTGATCGCTGCATCGCCGGCAGCGGTGCCCACCCCGAAAGCCCCAGCCCCGGACAGACCGGTGGAACGTGCACAGGCCCCCACGATGCCCGCGCCCCTGGTGGGAGCGCCCGCGCCGACCACGCCCAACCGGGCAGCCCATCGGGTTTCAGAGCCTCCAGCCCGCCCGTTGCCGGCCGGTGAGATCGATGTGCAAGCGGGTGACGCCCGTTACGTGGGTCGCTTCGAGCTTGAGACGGGCGGGGCCGTGACTGGCGAAGGCCGCGTGCAGTGGGCTAACGGCGACGTCTACCAAGGTCAGCTGCTGCGCAGCAAGCGCCAAGGCACCGGCACCTTCACCTGGGCCAACGGTCAGCGCTACACAGGCGACTGGGTGGCTGACCGTGCCCAAGGCCAGGGTGAGATCGTGTTCGTCAATGGCAACCGCTACGTGGGTGCCGTGCTGGACGACCAGCCCCAGGGCCAAGGCACCATGCATTACGCCAGCGGGGACCGTTACAGCGGCGGCTTCGAAGCCGCGCTCCACCACGGTCGAGGCACATACACCTGGGCTAACGGCCAGTCATTGGAGGGCGAGTGGGTGCAGCACCAAGCCCAAGGTCCGGTCGTGGTGCGTTATCCGAGCGGCAATGTGTACGAAGGACCGGTGCGGAATGGCGTTGCCGAAGGCCGAGGGCGCCTGCGCTTTGCCAGTGGCGATGTCTACGAAGGCACTTTCGTGGCCGGGCAAATGGACGGCGAGGGCTTGTACCGCTGGATCAACGGCGACCGTTATGAGGGTCAATGGCAAGCGGGGCGCAAAGAGGGGCGGGGTGTGTTCTTCTGGGCCAACGGTGACCGGTTTGAAGGCCAGTTCAAAGACGATCAACGCACGGATGACGGGGTGTTGATCCGCAAGGAGTGAACTGGCGCTGTCGCGTCAGCCTCGAACGGGGTTCAGGCTGCAGTGGCGCTGTCGCCGGGTTCGGGCGAGGCGTCGGGTAAGAGGGTTTCGTGCACCTCGCTCAGCAAAGCTGCGGCGCTGCGCAGCAGGGGCCAAGCCATGCAAGCTCCCAGCCCATCGGCACTTTGCAAGCCCAGCTCCAGCAGTGCTGTCGTCTGGAAGCCCTTCAGTGCCACATCGATGCCGGGGTCGTTGTTGCTGCGGCAAAAGACGGCGTAATCGGTCACTGGCGGAGCGATGCTCGCGGCCACGCGCAAGGCGGCGCAGGCGGCCATGCCATCGATCAGCAACAGCTGGCGCTTGCTGGCGCCCACCAGCATGGCCCCCGCCATCACGGCGATGTCCAGCCCGCCCAGCGTTGTCAGCACGTCCAAGGCCTCGAGGGCCTCTCGGTGTCGCGTGAGGGCGAGCTGCAGCACCTCGTGCTCCACGGGTTGCGCATGGCGTGGCATCACCTCGTCCAGGCGACGGGCATCCAGCCGGGCCAGCAGCAATGCGCCCACTTCGGCCGCCCCTTGCCCGATGGCTGCAAACGCCATCATGTTCCCGATGTGGCTGTGCGCCAGCTCCATGCCAATGCGTAAGCAGCCTTGCATGTGCTCGACAGTCATGGCCGGCCCGAGGCGCGCGTTGCGGGTGCCGTGCGTCACCTTGCGCATCAGCAGCTTGGGGTGCGGCGGCAAGTTGTTGGCCATGCCGCAGTCCACCACTTGCAATTGCACGCCGTGCAGGCGCGCCATCACCGCACTGGGCAGGCGCGATTGCAGGGCCAGCATCGCCCGAGCCTCCGTGGTGACTGGCCAATGTGCGCCCACGCCATCGACGGCCAGCCCGTGATCGGCCGCGAAGAGGCTCAGCAGGGGGTCGCGAAAGCGCGGTGTCAGCGTGCCTTGGATCAGCCCCAGGCGGATGGCCAAGCCTTCCAAGCTGCCAAAGCCCCCTGCAATGGCGGCATGGCGCGCCATGCGCTCGCGCAGGCCCTGCTCCAAGGCGGGGTTGGCGGTGGGGGAAATCAGCGATTCATAGAGCGGCATGGCGTCTTTGGCTCCCGTGTGTCTTTTTGTATCGGAAGCCGCCGATGCTAGCGAAGGAACAGGCGGTAGGCCGCGTGCGCCGTCTCCTCCACATAGGGGTAGCCAAGGCCTTGCAGAAAGCGCCGGAAGGCGGGCAGTTCTCGATCGGGCACTTGCACGCCCACCAGCACGCGCCCGTAGTCGGCGCCCTGGTTGCGGTAGTGAAACAGGCTGATGTTCCAAGTGGGATGCAGGGCCTCTAGGAACTTCATCAGCGCGCCCGGCCGCTCGGGGAACTGACAGCGCACCAAGCGTT
>CAZAIR010000011.1:0-21223 GCA_964485225.1 uncultured Burkholderiaceae bacterium | reverse complement strand
AAGCCTTCGATGGCCGGGTCCTCCTCGGCGTCGTCGCGGTTGGGCTTGAGCCCGGCCAGGCTGTCGGCCAGCGCGGGCGCGGTCATGGCCGGCTGTTTGGTGGCCACCGTCCAGTGCAGCAGCATCACGACGAGGAAGCTGATGGCGTAGTTCACGCCCGACCACAAGCCCGTCCAAAAGGCACCCAGCCCCACGGCGGCGATGGCGAATTTGGCGAAGGTGGTGCCGGCGATGACCAAGCCACCGCCGGCGGCGCGGCGCAGCATGTCGCGGTAGCCGGCGCGGTCGGTGGTGATGTAGTGCTCGCCGGTCTCGGCGTGGCGCTCGGCCATCTGGCGGGCCATCAGGCCGAACTGCTCGCCCACCAGCTGGCGCAGGCCGCGCTGGCCATTGATCTCCACCAGTTGCACCAGCAGCGCGCGCCAGGCGGGCCTTGAGCTGCTCGGTGCTGAACACGATGTCGACCGACACGCCGTGCGCTTCCAGGTGCTGGAACACGCTGTCGGCGGCCTCGCGGCAGGCCTCGATCAGCGCGCGCAGGTAGGCGGCCTGGCGCAGGGTCTCCGCGACATCGCCCGCCTCTTGCGCCGTGCGCAGCGCCGAGAGCGCCGCGGGCAGCTGGCGGAAAGGGCGCGACTGCAGCAGCTCGGGCGCCATGCGGCGGCGCAGGTCGGGCCCGTGCGCGGCACCGGCCACGGCGCTGCCCAACAGCATCAGGGCGTCGTGCAGGACGGCGGGCCAGCCCTGCGGCAGGGCCTGCCCCAGCAGCGCGCCCAGGGGCTCCAGCAGCTCGGGGGGCAGGGCGCGCAGCCAGGCCACGTCGCCGGGGCGGAACAGCAGCTGCAGCAGCTCGCCCAGGTCGTCGGTGTCGGGCGTGCGGGGCAGCCAGCGCAAGGCCAGGCGGCGGCGCACCTCGCTGAACAACGAGGGCTGGCGCGCGAAGCCGTGGTCGGCCAGCAGCGCGGGGGCGTCCACTTCGCGCGCCACGGCCGCCACAAAGCGCTGCAGCTGCGCGGCGAGTGGGGGCTCGCTGTCCAAGCGCTGCAACAGCTCGCGCAGCCGGCTGGTGGGCAAGGCGGGGTCCAGCGGCGCGCCGCTTCGGACTGGGCGACGCACCCAATCCAGCAGCTGCACCAGGGCCAGGTGGCGTTGCGCGCGTGGTGCCTCAGGCACCAAGGCATGGAGGTGGAAGGTCAGGTCGTTCACGCGGCTGCCAAGTCATCAGGGTGCTGGCAGTGTGCCGTTGTCTGCCCTAGGGGGCCGTGCGGTGCCCGGTCAACAATGCCGCGCTGCTGCGCCATCGCGGCTTGCAAAGGAAGCACATGAACCTGTTGTTGTTGAGCCTGGGCTTGGCCCTGTTCCTGGGTGTGCACAGCACGCGCATCGTGGCCGAGCCTTGGCGGCAAGCCCAGATCGCACGGCTGGGTGCGGGGGCTTGGAAGGGCTTGTACAGCCTGGTGTCGGCGGTGGGACTGGGCTTGGTCATCTGGGGCTATGCCCAGGCCCGGCTGGAGGCCGCGCCGCTGCTGGTGCTGCCCTTGGGCATGGCCACCGGCATGCGGCACGTGGTGGCCCTGCTGATGCTGGCCGCCTTTTGCCTGATGGCTGCCGTTTACGTGCCGCGCAACCACTTGAAGGCGGCGGTCAAGCACCCGATGGTGCTGTCGGTCAAGCTGTGGGCGGCCAGCCACCTGCTGGTGAACCAGACGGCGGCCGACCTGCTGCTGTTCGGCGGCTTCTTGCTGTGGGCGGTGCTGGACTTCCGGGCCGCGCGCCGCCGCCCGGTTAGCGTGCCGGCCGGCACAGCGCTGGGCACCGGCTTGACGCTGCTGATCGGCACGGCCGCCTTCTTGGCCATGGCCCTGTGGGCGCACCAGGCCTGGTTGGGCGTGGCGCCGCTGCGCGCTGTTTGAATCTGAGGGACACCCCATGAGTGCTTACGACCATCTGCTGGACCTGGTGGCCGGCGAACGTGCCCATTTCGACGCCCAAGCCGAGCGCCACCGTGACCAGTTCCGCCTGGGGCAGACCGGGCTCATCGCTTTGAGCGCCGGCGCCAGCGTGCTGGGCGGCTTGGGGCTGCTGCTGGGGGCCAGCCACGGGCCGGCGCTGCAGTTCGCGGTGCTGTGCCTAACCACCGTGGGCACCGGCCTGGGCGCTTGGTTGGAGATGCGCCGCACGCGCGAGTTGTGGCAGCACGAACGCGCGCTGCACCATGGCCTGCAAGACTTGGAGCGCGAGATGCACTTCCGCGCTGCCCAGGGCGTACCCAGTGACGAGCAGGTCGAAGCTTGGTTCCAGCAGCTACAGCAAATGCTGGGGGCGGGCAGCGAGCGCTGGGCCAAGATCGTCGAGAGCAGCCCCGGCAAAGCCGGCTGAAGGCCAGCGCCGCTGCAGACAGACTCAGTGGCGAGGCCCGTCCAGCAAGCGCTGGAACGCATCCTCTGGCATCGGCCGGCACATCAAGTAGCCCTGGCCGTACTGGCAGCCGAGGTTGTGCAGGAGCTGGAACTGCCCCTCGGTCTCGATGCCTTCGGCCACCAGTTCGTGGCCCATTTTTTGACCCAGGGTGACCACCGCCTCGACCAAGGTGCGATCGTTGTCGTCCACCAGCATGTCGCGCACAAAGGCTTGGTCGATCTTGATGGCGTGGATGGGCAGCTGCTTGAGGTAAGCCAAGCTGGAGTAGCCGGTGCCGAAGTCATCGATGCTCAGGGTCACGCCCATGTCGCACAGCGCGCGCAGCGTGCTCAGCATGGTGGGGCTGGGTTGCACCAAGATGCCTTCGTTGATCTCGATCTCCAGACATGCGGGCGGCACGCCGACGGCTTGGCACAGGTCCAACAGGTGCTCGGCATAGCCCGGCTGTGCCATGTCGGTCGAGGTTTGGTTCACCGCCAAGCGCCACCCCGTTGGCCAAAGCCCTTTGGCGCGCCAGTTGTGGAGCAAGCGCACACTGTCGCCCAGCACCCAGCGGTCGATGGCCACCATCAGGCCGGCGCGCTCGGCCACGGGCAGGAACTCGGCCGGGCTGAGCGTGCCCACCCCTGGCCGCTGCCAGCGGATCAAAGCTTCACCGCCTTGCATCACCCGGTCACTCAGCCGGAACTTGGGCTGGATGAACAGTGACAGCTCGCGGTTGCCGATGGCGCGCTTGAGCGCGTTCGTCATGTCGAAGGAGCGCGCGGTGGCCTGCCCCATGGTCTCTGAGTAGGTCTCGACCCGGCCGCGCCCCGACGTTTTGGCCGCGTACATCGCCGTGTCGGCGTTGCGGATCAGCAGGTCGGCGCTGCAGCCGTCATCCGGGAACACCGCCACGCCGAACGAGGTCTCGGCCCGGTAGGCCGGGATGCCCGGCAACTCAATCGGCTCGGCGATGCGGTCTTGGAGCTTCTTGGCCAACTGCGCTGCAGCCTGCCGGTCGGCCCCCGGTAACAGCAAAACAAATTCGTCGCCTCCCAGCCGTGCCACGGTGTCTTGCGAGCGCACAGTGCCTGCCATGCGCTCCGCCAAGGTGCTCAACAGTTGGTCGCCCACATGGTGGCCCAGCGAGTCGTTGACTTCCTTGAAGTGGTCCAGATCGCAAAACAACACGGCAAAGGGCTGCACCTGGCGCGTGGCCAACGCCAGCAGCTTGTCCAGCCGGTCCATCAGCAGCTTGCGGTTGGGCAGATTGGTCAGGGTGTCGAACGAGGCCATGCGCTCCAGCAGGTTTTGCGCGTGCTTGAGCTGCGTCATGTCGGCCAACATGGCCATGTAGCCGGTGATTTGCTTGCGGTTGTCGCGCAGCGCCACCAGGTGGGCCCAGGCGGTGCGGTCAGCTCCCGACGCGCGGCGCAAGTTGATCTCGCCCTCCCAGTGGCCTTGGTCGTGCAAGCGTTGCCAAAGCTCCCGGTAAAAGCTCGGCGTGTGCGTTCTGGAGCGCAGCAGGGTGGTGCGCTGGCCCCGCACCGCGTCGGCCGTGAAGCCGACCAAGCGCTCGAACGACGGATTCACCCGCTGGATGCGCGTGAGCGCATCGGTGACGATGATGGCTTCGGTGGCGTTCACGAACACCGCCTCAGACAGCACGTTTTGCTTGCGCAAGTCGAACTCGGCGGTGGTGTCACGCAGGATGCCGCCCACACCCACCACACGTTGCTCCGCGTCGCGCAAGGCAAAGCGGTGCGACAGCAGGTGCAAGCGCCGTCCATCGCCCGCACACGACAGCGTCTCCTCCTCGATGGAGGTCTGCCCGCTGGACAGCACCGCGGCATCCCTTGCCTCTTGCAGCATCGCGTCGCGCAGCGGCATGAAGCTGCTGCGGGTGCGGCCGGTGATCTGACCGCCCGCATGGCCCAGCTTCTCGGTGAACGCCCGGTTGGCCAGCATCATCCGACCGTTCGTGTCAGCGGCGTAGACCAGGTCGTCCGTGCCGTTGAGCAGGGATTCGAACAAGCGCCGGTCGGCCTCGCGCTCGGCTTCGGCCGTGCGGTCCATCAGCAGGATGGAGAAGCGCGGGTCCAGGTGAAAGCCTACGGGCATGTGCGACACGATCAGGTCAACAAAGCGCACGCGGTCGCCGGTGTCCAGCACGCGCAAGTTCGTCAGCTGCGCGCTGCCCTGGTGGCTCGCATCCCGCAACGCGCCCAGCACGGCACGCCACTCCATCCGGCCCATGGCGTGGCGCAGCCGCACCGTGCTGTGGCCGCCCTCGCCGAACCAGGTGTTGAACAAGGCGTTGCGCTGCAGCACTTGGCCCTGCTCATCCACCACCAAGGCGGGCAGGGGCAAGCTGTCAAACAGAACCTGGTACTGCTGCTTGGCGAGCTCCGCCGCTTCGCTGCGCAGCAGCAGCTCGGCCGACTGCTGTTGAAGCTCGGTCTGGTGGGTCAGCAGCTCGGCGCTCAGCTGGGCCAGGGCTTCATCCTGACCTCCGGCTGGTCCGTAGCCTTTGTGGATCGCATCGGTATCTGGTCGTACCGCGCTCATGGCTGCACCCCCTGGCGCTCGCGCCAGTGGGTGATATTCACATGGCTGACCACTGCGCCCGACACCTTACCCGGCGCGCTGCTGCTGAGCAGGGGACGCACGTGCATGACAAACCAGCGTTGCTCGGTCGGGCTGTGGCAGGGGTACTCATGACTGAAGGCTTTGGCGCGGCCCTCCAGTACAGCCCTCAGGCCCGAAGTAGCGGCTTGGGCCGAGGCAGCGTCCTGCGCGCCGTCCACTTGGCATGAGCGGAGGTAGTTGGTGCCCGGGCCGCTCAAGGCGGCGCCGCTGTCGCCGTTGGCATTGGCGAAATCGAGCCAAGCCTGGTTGACCATCTGGATCACGCCCTGTGTGTCGAGCACCGCCACATGCTCGGCCAGCGCGTCCAGGATGGACTGCAGCCTCGAGGCCTCGTGCACTGCGGTAATGTCCAGGAAGCTGATGGCCACCCCGCTCTTCCCGGACGAGGCCACCCGGTAGGGCAGCATCCGCACCAGGTAGCGGCGGTGGTTCACGCTGGCCACATCGTGCTCTTGGATGCGCTCGGTGTCCAAGGCAGTGCGCAGGGCCTCGATGAAACCGGGGAACACCAGGGCGTGGTTCAGGTCGTCAATGGGGCGACCGATATCGCCGCTGCGGAAGCGGAATAGCGCCGCCGCCTCGGGGCTGAAGCGGGTGACGTTCAGACGTGCATCGACAAACACGGTGCCCGCCGCCACCACGCGGGCCAAGCTATCGAGGTCGGCATTGAGCCGGTTCAGGATCTCGATCTTTTCCTGGTACTCGGCGTTGACGGTGTTGAGCTCCTCGTTGACAGACTGCAGCTCTTCGTTGGCGCTTTGCAGCTCCTCGTTCGAGGACATCATTTCCTCGTTGGTGGCTTGCAGCTCCTCGTTGGAGGTTTCCAGCTCCTCGATGGTGGCCTGAAGGCTCTCGCGGGTGGCCGCCAGCTCGGCCTCCAAGGCTTGCAAGCGGTCGCTGTGCGCGCTGTCCATGGCCATCACGTTGCCGCCATCGGCCCCGTTGGTACTGGCGTCCAAGGGCTCGAAGGCCAAAAGGGTCAGGCGTTGACCTTCCGACTCACCGGCCGGCCTTGCATGCAAACGCAGCAGCAGGGTGCTGGCCTCACCCGACTCGCTTTCGCGCCCTGGCAGCGTCAGGCGCAAAGGGCTGGTGCGGGCCGGGCTGCCATCGCGCCCCACCTTGAACAGCAAAGTGCTGGCGGCTTGCAGCAGGTCTTTGGGCAGCCAGCGTTGCAGCTCCAGCGATGCATCGCCCGGTTGCGGGTGCACAAAGGGCGCCACGTGCCCGTAGCTTTGCACCAACTCCAGCCGGCCGTTCACCAGCACCGCCGGCGGGGGGGGGTAAGCCTTCATCAACGCGGCTTGGCCCAAGGCCTGCAGGTCGTGGCTGACGCGCTTCACCGGCTCAGCGGGGCGCAGTGCGCGGAGGCTGGCGCTGCTATAGGCCGTGATGGGCTGGAGGCTGCGCTCGACCAGCAAGCTGACCGGCCGCACCAAGCGCCACACCTTGGCCTTGCTGTGGACCGCGGCGAAATCGTTCTCGCAATCGCCCAGCGATTCGCTGGGGCCCAGGAACAAGCAACCGTCGGGCCGTAGCGCGTACTGCAAGCGGCGCAGCACGCGGTTTTGCGCTGGCACTTTGAAATAAATCAGCACGTTGCGACACACCACCAGGTCCAGGCGCGTGAAAGGCGGGTCGCTCAGCAGGTTGTGCCGCGCGAACACCACGCACTGGCGCAAGGCGGTCTTGACGGCGAAGCCGTCGTTGCGGCGCTCGAAGTAGCGCTCCAACAGCTCATGCGGCACCTCGGCCACGACCGAGTCGGGGTAGTGCCCGACGGAGGCCGCCTCGATGTTGAGTTGCTCCACGTCGGTGGCGAACACCTTCAGCTGCGGCCAGCGCTTGAGGCGCTCGAAAGCCTGCAAAAACAGCATCGCGATGGAGTACGCCTCCTCGCCAGTCGATGCGGCGGCGCACCACACCCGCAAAGGTGCGTCGCCCTTGTGTGCAGCCACCAAGGGCTCAATGACCTCGGTGCGCAGCGCCTCGAAGGCGGCTTCATCCCGGAAGAAGCGCGTCACGGGAATCAGCAGCTCCCGGCGCAAGGTGGCCACCTCGGTGCGGTCGGCTTGCAGCAAAGCCAGGTAGGCCTCCAGG
This sequence comes from uncultured Burkholderiaceae bacterium, assembly GCA_964485225.1. Taxonomy (GTDB): domain Bacteria; phylum Pseudomonadota; class Gammaproteobacteria; order Burkholderiales; family Burkholderiaceae_C; genus Inhella. Next base: position 14,071 of record CAZAIR010000011.1, on the reverse strand, counting down.
CCACTCACTTGCCGCACCACCATGCGCCGCTCCAGGCGGCGCATCACCGTGGCGGGCTTGTAGTCGTCAAAGTTGAGCCCACCCAGCTGGGCCAGCAGGCGCAAGATGCCGTCGAGCGCTTGCTCGGGCCCGTCGGCCCAGGGCATGGGCGTGGGCTTGGCACCCACCGCGCCGAGCAGTGGCGGCGGCTCGCTGTGCACATGTGCCACGATGCGCGCCGGCATGGCCGCCACGCGCAGCACGGCGTCCACCAAACCAGTACCGATGACGCTGCGTGGCATGCCGTCGAACTTGGCTTCGTCGGGCGCCTGGGCCAGCAGCAAACCGCCGCCCTCGTTGATGGCGCCCGCGCCTCGGCTACCGTCCGAGCCGGTGCCCGACAACACCACACCCACCACGTAGGGCCCCATTTCGGTGGCCGCCGAGCTGAAGAACACATCGATCGGCAGGCTCAGGCCTTTGCTGCTCTTGGGCGTCAGGCGCAGGTGCCCGCTCTCCAGCCGCAGCAAAGCGCCAGGCGGTATCAGGTGCACGCGGTCTTCGCGCAAGGGCATGCCGTCTTCGGCGGTCACCACAGGCAGGTTGGTGTGCCGCGCCAGCAGGCTCTCCATCATGCTTTTGTGCTCGGGCGACAGGTGCTGCACGACCACATAGGCCAGCCCCGAGGGCGGTGGTGGCACGTTTTGGAAAAAGGCTTCGAGCGCTTCCAGTCCACCGGCTGACGCACCAATCGCTACCAAATGCAGGGCGGACGGCGCGGCCACGGGCGCTTCAACAGGCTGGGTCATACGGCTTGGGCTTGACGGGACCAGGGGCCGCTTGTGCCGGCGGCCGTTCGGCGCAGTCTCAAGTCCTGAAGCGCGGTGGGGTGCGCCGCAGCGCATCCGTCAAAACCCAGCCGCCCCCAGCCAGTGACTTAACCCTGCATCTTGTGGGTTTAAGCATAAGCGCCCTTTTGGCAAGTTCACAAGCAAGCCAGCGCCGGTCTGTTGGGGGTGTGCGTAGCAGCCGCCATCGGGCAGCTGCAAGGTGGCTGGGCCGCCCAGCCACACGGCGCGCCAGGCCCAGTCTGCGGCCCAGGGCTCAGCGGCCTTCACCGCTTGCAGGGTGCCGCTGGCGCCACCCTGCAGCATCAGGTTCAGGTCGCGCGTGGGGCCCTGCACCAAGCGGCAGGCGGGGGCCTGTGCGCCGTCGAAGGCGATGGGGCCGCTGCAGCGAGTGACCAGTCGGTCTACGCCATCGAGCGTCAGCACCACGCCTTCGCCCTCCAGCACGGCGAAGTGGCGCTGCACGCCGGGATAGGCGCTGAAGGGGCCGTCTTGTGTGATCTCGGCCAGGCTGACACGCACACGCCAATCGCTGCCCGAGGCATCGGTGAACAGCTCGCGCGTGTGTCCGCCGCCGTTGCGCCAGGGCACGGGGGCAATGGCGTCGACGGCGATGAACTTCATGGGCGGGGGCGGTGCTGCAGCTGCAGGCTGACCGAGCGGCCGGGGCCGGGCTCGAAGAAGCGGCCATTGGTCTCGTTGACGATCACGCTGGCGATGTGACGGCGGTCAGCCAAGTTGTCGGCGCGCAGCGTGAGGGTGGTCTGGGCATCCCAGCGCCAGCGCAGCCAGCTGGCCAGCAGCGCGTGGCCTTTCGCGGCGTCGGTGTTGCGCTCGTCCACCCACAGGCGGCTGCGGGCGCTCAGGCTGGCGCCCAGCTGCCAGGGCGCGCTGGCGGCGCTGTGCACATCCAGCCGCAGCGTGCGCGCTGGCACGCCGGGCAGGCGCGCGCCGGCGGGCACGGTTTGGCTGGCCGCGGTGCAAGGCGGCGCGCCGCACACGGTGTAGGGCGTGCGCACGCGGGCGCTCAAGGTGGTGGCGGCCAGCGCCCAGCCGGCGCCCTGAGGCAGCGGCCCCTGGGCCTGCAACTCCAGGCCCTGGCGGCGGGTGCGGCCGGCGTTGGCGAAGGCCGCGCGGCCGCCGCTGTTGCGGGCGCTGACGATTTCGTCTTGGGTGTCGGCCACAAAGGCCACCGCCTCCAGCGACCACGCGCCTTGCAGCTGCTTGAAGCCCAGCTCGCCCTGGCGGCTGCGCTGCGCGCGCAAGCCGGTGTTGAGGCCGGCGGTGCCATCGGGCCGGTAGGCCAGCTCGGCCAGGGTGGGGGTTTCGCGCGCGGCGCCGAGGCTGGCGAACCAGCGGCGGCCGCTGCCGAGATCGCCCACCAGGCCCAGCGCGGGCAAGGCGGTGGGGGTGGTTCGGCGGCCGCTGTCGTCGCCATTGGCCAAGAAGCGGTCGCGGCTTTGCAGCTGCAAGCGCCCCAGGCGCAGGCCGGCGTGCAGCACCAGGTCGTCGGTTAGCGGGTGCTCACTTTGTACGTAGGCCTCGCTGCTCCAGGCGCTGTTGCGTTCGTCGCGGCGCAGCGCGCCGGTCACGCCCAAGGTTTGGGACGGGCCTGAGCCGACGAAGTTCTCGAAACCGCGGCGCGCTTCCGCCTGGGCGTCGAGCTGCAGGCCGACGGTCCAACCGGGGCCTTCGTGGCGCAGGTCAAGGCCGGCTTGGCGGCGGTTCAGGTCGATCACGCCGCCGGGGTGGCTGGCCGGCGCCTGGGTGGCCACCGGCAGGGCTTGCCACTGGCGCACCTGGCGGGCGCTGGCCCAGGCGCGCAGGCGCCAGGCGCCCACGTCGCCCGTCAGGCCCAGTTGCTGCTGGCGCAGCTGCTTGCGGGTGTTGAAGGCGGTGGCTTGCGGCGCGCCGCTGTCCGGGTCGGCCAGCCATTGGGCGCGGGTCAGGCCCAGCGGGTCTTGGGCGGGCTGGGTTTGCAGGTTGAGGCGGGCGCTCCAGCCGGGCTGGAAGTCCCAGCGGGCGTCGGCCAAGCTGCGCTCGGCCTGGGCTTGCGGCCGCTGCCCCGCGCTGCGCCAGTGCGCCAGCCCCACGCGCCAGGGCGCGGCCTCGGGGCCGCCCTCGGCCCGCAGGCGCAGCTGTTGCTGGTCGTCGCTGCTGGCCCACACATCGCCGCCCCAGCGCACCGGGCCTGCGGGGTTGGAACCTCTTGGCGCACGGGTGCGCAGGGTCAAAGCGCCGCCGCTGTGCACGCCGTGCAGCGCGCTGAAAGGTCCGCGCAGCAGCTCGACCTGCGCGGCGGCATCGAGCGGGAAGTGGCCCACGGCGCCGCTGCCATCGGGCGCGGTGGCGGGCAGGCCGTCCACAAAGAGGCGCAAGCCCCGCACGCCAAAGCTGGCGCGCGCGCCAAAGCCGCGCACGCTGAGCTGCAGGTCTTGCGCGGCATTGCCGCGGTCGGCCGCCCACACGCCGGGCAGGCGGGTGAGGGCCTCGCTGAGCTGGGCGCCGGGGCCGCTGTCGGCGATGGCCTGGGCGTCCAGCAGGCCCACGGCCGTGGGCGCTTCCAGCAGCGGCGCATTGCGCAGGCCGCTGCCCACCACCACCACCGAGGCCAGGCTGGGGGGCGTTGCGGGCGTGGCGGGTGCGGCCGCTGCGCCGGCCAGCAGCAGCCAGCTCGCAATCAAGGGCGCAGGCGGATGAGTTGGCCGGGGTCGTTCTCGGTCAGCACGTAGAGCAGACCATCCGGGCCTTGGCGCACATCGCGCACACGGCCGATGTCAGCCGCAAATACCTCGGGCTTGCCCACGGCGCGGCCTTCGGCGTCCAGGGTGATGCGCTGCAGCTGGCGGAACTTGAGCGCGCCCACCACGTAGCTGCCCGTCCAGGCCTCGCCATAAGCCTTGCTGGTGATGCGCGTCAGGCCCGAGGGGGCGATGGAGTCCTTCCAAAACACCACCGGCTGCTCCATCCCGTCTTTGGCGGTGATGCCGTCGCCGATCTTGCCGCCGCCGTAGTTCTCGCCGTAGGTGATGACGGGCCAGCCGTAGTTCAGGCCTGGGCGCACGCGGTTGAGCTCGTCGCCGCCTTGCGGGCCGTGCTCGTGCAGCCACAGGCCGCCGGTGGCATCCAGCACCGCGCCTTGCGGGTTGCGGTGGCCGATGGAGTAGATCTCGGGCAGGGCGCCGGCTCGGCCCACGAAGGGGTTGTCGGCCGGCACGCTGCCGTCCTTGTTCACCCGGATGACCTTGCCCAGGTGGTTGTCCAGCGTTTGCGCGCGCTGCATGCCGCTGAAGCGCTCGCCCAGGGTCATGAACAGGGTGCCGTCGCGGCCTTCCACGATGCGGCAGCCGTAGTGGTGGCGGCCGGCCAACTTGGGCACCTGGCGGAAGATCACCTGCACGGCCTCCAGGCCGCTGCGGTCGGCCTTGAGCTGGGCGCGGGCCAGCGCGGTGCCGTTGGTGTTGCCCTCACCGGCTTCGGTGTAGCAAAGGTAGAGCGTGCGGTTGCTGGCAAAGCCGCTGTCCAGCGCCACGTCGAGCAAGCCGCCTTGGCCGGCAAACAAGGCTTGGGGCACACCGGCCAAGGGGGCGCCGATGGTGCCTTGGGCGCTGACGATGCGCAGCGTGCCGGGCTTCTCGGTCACCAAGAAATCGCCGCCGGGCAGGAAGGCGAAAGCCCATGGGCGATCCAAGCCCTTAGCGATGACTTCCGGACGCGGGCTTTGGGCGGCCAGTTGGGCGGCAGCGGCCAAGCAGGCCAATGCGGTGAGGGTGCGCTTCATGGGCTTGGGGTCGGGCTGACGGTGTGTGCAGGGGCGCGGATCATGCCCGCAGGCGGCGCCAGGCGGCGGAGGGCGCCCAACATGCCGGGGTGCGCTGCGGTGTTTCTCGGGCCGGCGCTGGGATGGCCCGGCTCAAGGCCGTGCGCAGGCGGCACCCATCGGCCCCGCCCAGGCCATGCGCATGCTGTGCAGCTGCTGCAGGAACTCCCGCGCCGCCACCAGCTGCTGCAGGTCGGCCAGTGCCTCGGCGCTGGCCGCGGCCACCGGCTCGAAGGCGGTCTGCACGGCCAACAAGGCCTCGCGCTCGCGGCGATCGCGTGTCGGCTTCAGGGCCAGGGCGGTGTCGCCCTGCAGCAAGCCTTTGAGCAGGGGGGTGAAGCTGCGCGTGTCTTTGCCAAGCAAGAACACCGCCTCGGGGTCGATGGGGCCCAGCACAAACCACTGGCCCGCGACACGACCCAGCCGCTGCGTCAGCACCGCCAACTGCCCGGCTGCGTGCTGCGCCACTGGGCCCGCAGGGGTGGCCGCCTGCGCCAACTGCACGGCCTCCACCTTTTGCAGCCCGTCCGGCGCGGCGGCCTGGATGCGCAGCAGCGCCGCCTGGGCTTTGCGCACCGGCTCGGCGCGCTCCAGCAGGCCATCCAGGCTGCGCAGGTAGGGCGTGCGCAGGCGCGGTTCCAGGCCGGGTGAAGGGGACTGGGCCTGGGCGTGGAGGTCCTGCCGCACGGCGCCCAAGCGCTCCCAGGCGCTGCCGTCACCCAGCCAGGCGCGCTGGGCTTCGCCGCTGGCGCGCTCAACCAAGGCCCAGGCGTGACACACCGGCTGGGCTGCGCCGGCGGCGAACGGGATGCTGAACAGCGCGGCCCACAGCAGCCTGCGCAGCAAGTTCAAACAACGGTTCATGGCGGGCGGCAAGGGGATGAAGGGGCGGACAGCATCACACAGGCCTAGGCGTGCGGGCGCACCACCACCATGCGCGGGTCCTGCAGGCCGGCGTTGAGCGAGGCGATCAGGTAGCTGACTGGCGCGCCATGGGCCGACTGCACGCCCACCCAGCGGTTGCGGCCCTCGCGCTTGGCGGCGTAGAGCGCCGCATCGGCCAGGGCCAAGGCCTCAGACCAATGCTCGGTGCGGGGTTGGCTGCGGTCCATCGGGAAGCAGGCGTAACCGAGGGAGCAGGTGATGGGCAAGGCCAAAGGCTTGGCCGCAGTGGGGCTGGTGTCGCCACCAACGTGGGTCGAGGGCAGCAAGAACGGCGCTTGCGCCACCGCCACGCGCACCCGCTCGGCCAACTCGGGCAGGCCCTCGCGCGAGGTGCCACGCGCCACCACCAAAAACTCCTCGCCACCCCAGCGCACCAGGTAGTCGGACTCACGGAACACCTGCTGCAAACGTTCGCGCATCTGTACCAACACGGCATCGCCGGCGGCGTGGCCGTGGGTGTCGTTGACGCGTTTGAAGTGGTCGATGTCGATCAGCACAAAGCACAAGTCGGCATCCACCGGCGGTGGCGTGCCACGGCGCTGGGCTTCTTCGAACTGGCGGCGCAGCAGGCGCAGGTCGTCGTCCATGCGCTGCACGATGAAGCGGCGGTTGCGCAGGCCGGTGAGCGGGTCGGTCAGGGCCGATTCTTCAAGCGCTTGCGACTTGACCTCCAGCGCCGCGGTGGCCTCGGCCACGCGTGCTTCCAGCGCGGTTTGGCGCTGCCGCAGCAGCCGGGTGCGCCACAGCGCGCTCAGCCACACCGCCGCACCCAAGCCCAGCACCGCGCCCACGCGCGTCCACCAGGTTTGCCACCAGTGCGGCAGCACCTTCAGGTCTTGGCGGTAGACCTTCGGGCTCCAGTCGCCATTGCGGTTGCTGCCCTGCACCTCCAGCACATAGCGGCCGGGCGGCAGCGCGCCATAAGCGGCGTGGCGCTGGTAGCGGGGCGGCTCGATCCAATCGTCGTCATACCCCTGCAGCCGGTAGCGGTAGCGGTTGCGCGCCGGCTCGCTGAGGTCCAAGGCCGCAAAGTCGATCACGAAGCTGGCTTCGTGGGGCCGCAACACCAACTCGGGCGTCAAGCGCGACAGCGGCGCGGCCAAGCCCCCTAAGCGCAGCGCGGTGGGCACCACGGGCGGTTCGAACCGGGTCGGCTTGAAGGCCTCAGGCTGCACCACCAAGATGCCGCGGGTGCCACCGAACAGCATGCGGCCATCGGCGGCCTGGGCGTAGGAGCGGAACCAGGCCGTGCCGAGGTCGACCCCGTCGGCACCGCTGAGCAGGTCGACCCGGCCGGTGGCGGGGTCGAACACGCCGCGTTGCGTCCAGATGCGCCCACGCCCGTCTTCCAGCAGGTTGGCACCAAAGGTCTGGCGCGGGGTGCGGGTGTGGGTGGCGATGGGGCTGCCGAAGTCCTCGATGTGGGCGGTGCGGCCGTCCCAGGCGTTCAGGCGGTGCAGGCCCAAGGCGGTGTCGATCCACAGCCGACCCGCACGGTCGATGAGCAGGCCCAGCACGTTGTTGTTGGCCAGGCCGGCACCCGGCGCAAAGGCGATCGGGCCCACGGCCGCAGCACCCGGCAGCACTGGGAACAGGCCCGCTTCGGCGCCCACCCACAGCGTGCCGTCGGCCGCTTGCACCAGGGCGTTGACGTCGCCGCGCAAGGGGCGGCCGTCGTGGTGGGCCACACGCACAAAGGCGCTGGCGCCCGGCCCTAAGCGGTACAGGCCATCTTGGGTGCCGGCCCACACGGCGCCCTGGCGGTCAACGGCCAAGCGCCGCACGCGGCCCGGCCCCACGGCGTAGGCACGGCCAGGGCTGCGGGCGTCGTTGAACACGGCCACGCGGTTCTCCACGCCCACCCACATGCGGCCATCGGGCGCCTGCGCCAAGGCGGCCACGCGGCCCAGCCCCAAACCGCGCTGGCCCGCCGGGATGTGGCCCACGGTGCGCAAGGTGCGGTCCAGCACCGCGATGCCACCGTCACCGCCGCCCGCCCAGATCTGGCCGTTGCGCAGCACGCTCAGGCTGCGCACGTCGGGCCGCGCCAGCGGGCTGGCGGGGTCGTCATCGGCGCGCCGCACCCACAGCGCGTTGTCGAGGTTGTTCACACGCTGCAGCCCACTGCCGTAGCCGCCCACCCAAAGCAGGCCAGCAGGGTCGCGCACCAGGCTGCGGATGTCGGCCCCCGCCAGGCCCCAAGGGCTGCGCAAGCTGGGGCGCAGGCGCTGCAGCAAAGCGCCGCTGTCGGGATGGCGCCGCTCGATGCCGGCCGCGCGCCCCACCCACACCTGCTCGGCGCTGACCCAGGCGATGGCCTGTACCGCGCCCAGGGGGCTGGGGCTGGTGTCCAAACGCTGCACCGTGCCATCGGGCGTGATGCGCCACAGGTCGCCGGCTTGCGTGCCCAGCCAAGTGCTGCCGTCGGGCAGGTGGCTGATGGCCATCACCACCTGGCCTTCCAGCGTCCAGGCGCGGCCATCGGGCAGGCGCAGCCGGGTGAGCTCGGCGCTGCCGGGCGCGAGCAGGGCCACGCCATTCCAGGTGCCCACCCACAGCCGGCCTTTGGCATCCACCCGCAGTTCTTGCACGCGCACGTCGGGCAGGCCTTGGGCCGGCCCAAAGCGGCGGAAGTTGCCGCTGCCTGGCGCCAGCATCTGCAGCTCGCCGCCAATGCTGCCGACCCAGATGCGCCCCTCGGCGTCTTCGGCAATGCTGCGCACGACGCCGGGACTCAAGCTGTCGGCCGGACGCTGCGGATCGTGGCTGTAGCGCGTCCAGCGGTCTTGCCGCGGGTCGTACACCGACAAACCTTCGCTCTCGGTGCCCACCCAGATGCGCCCGTCGCGGGCGGCAAGCAGGGTGCGGATGAAGGTGGTGCCCAGCTTGCGGCCTTGCGCGTCGGTGATCGGGATGGGCGTGAAGACCAGGCCATCGAAGCGCACCAGGCCTTGGCTGGTGCCGATCCAGACCATGCCGGAGGGGTCGAGGTCCATCACCGACACCACGCCGTCAGCGATGGCCGAGGTGTCCTCGATGCGCTCAAAGCGGGGCTCGGGCTGCGGCGCAGCGGCCTGCGCACGGGGCGTGCCCAACGCAAGCAGGCCAGCCAACAGCACCAAGCCAATGGCCAGCCGCAAGGCGGTCAACAAACAGCGGCAGTCAAGCGGCAAACGAAGCTCCGGGCGCGATCCGCGCACGATAGAGCAAGCGCCTGGCTTTTCAGGCGCTTCAGGGCTTGCCGCGCACCACGCGGGCTTCGCAATTGGTCTCGCCCGTGAGCGATTGCGCAATGGCAAACGGCGTGCCGGTGCCCTCCACCACACCCACCCAGCGGTTGCGCCCCTCGCGCTTGGCGGCGTAGAGCGCCGCATCGGCCAGCGCCAACACGGCCGACCACGGGGCCGCGCGCGGCTGCGAGGGGTCGAGCGGGTAGCAAGCAAACCCGATCGAGCAGGTCACGCGCAGCGGCTCGCTGTCAGGGATCACAAAGGGTTCATCAGCCACCACGCAACGGGCGCGTTCAGCCAACTCGGCCAGGCCCTCGCGAGAGGTGCTGCGGGCCACCACCATGAACTCCTCGCCGCCCCAGCGCACCAGGTAGTCGGTCTCACGGAACACGCGTTGCAGGCGCGGGCGCATTTGCACCAGCACCGCATCACCCGCAGCGTGGCCGTACTCGTCGTTGATGGACTTGAAGTGGTCCAGGTCGATCATCAGGAACGACAGGTCGGCATCGGTCGGGGCAGGCTTGCCCAGCCGGGCGGCTTCTTCCAGCTGGCGGCGCGCCAAGCGTTGGTCGTCATCCAGGCGCTGCAACGCAAAGCGGCGGTTGTGCATGCCTGTGAGCGGGTCGGTCAGCGCCGATTGCTCCAGGGCTTTGGACTTGGCCTCCAGCGCGTGCGTGGCAATCGAGATCTGCGTCTGCAGCTCGGCTTGGCGACGCCGCAGCGCACGGGTGCGCCATTGGGCGCCGGCCCAGCCCAGGCCCAACACCGCGAACACGATCAAGGTGCGACCCCACCAGGCCTGCCACCACGCGGGCTGCACCTCGATCTCAACCTGCAGCAAACGCGGGCTCCACTCGCCGTGACGGTTGCTGCCCTGCACCTCCAGCGTGTAGCGGCCCGGGGCCAAACCGCCGTATGCCGCCAAGCGCTGGCGCGAGCGCGATTCCACCCAGTCGGTATCCACACCCACCAGACGGTGGCGGTAGCGGTTGCGGGTGGGGTCGCTGAGGTCCATGGCCGCGAACGACAAGCTGAAGCTGGGTTCGTCCGGGCTCAGCACCAGCCGCGGCTGCAGGCGCGCCAGCGGCACCTCGCTTGAACCGATGCGCAGCACGGTCGGCAACACCGGCGGTGCAAACCGGGCGAACTGGAAGTTCAGCGTGCGCACCACCAAGATGCCGCGGCTGCCGCCGAACAGCATGCGGCCATCGGACGTCTGGGTGTAGGCGCGGAACCAGGCAGAGCCCATGTCCACGCCATCGGCCACGCCCAGCGAGCGCACGCGCTGGGTCTTGGGGTCGAAGACACCTCGGTGCGTCCAGATCAGGCCGCGCTCGTCTTCCAGCAGGTTGGCGCCAAAGGCCTCGGTGCCCAGGTCGTTGCGCTCGCTCAGGTGCTGGAAGCTGGCGCGCTGGCCGTCCCAAGCCGTCAAGCGATGCAGGCCAGCGGTGGTGTCGACCCACAGCGTGCCGTCGCGCGCATGCAGCAAACCCACCACGTTCTGGCTGGCCAAGCCAGCACCTTCACTGAAGCTGATCGGACCCAATGCCTTGCCACCCGCTGGCACAGGGAACAGGCCCGCCTCGGCCGCCACCCACAGTGCGCCATCGGGCAATTGCACGATGGCGTTGACGCCGCCCACCAGGGGCTTGCCATCGTGGTGCTTGACACGTTCAAAGCGCACCGAGCTGCTGGAACGCCGGTACAAGCCGTCCTGCGTGCCCGCCCACACGGTGCCGTCACGGTCGACCATCAAACGGCGCACACGGCCACGGCCCACCTCGTGGCGCTGGGCCACGGCCTGGGGGTTGGCGAACTCTTCCACGTGGGATTCAACGCCGGCCCAAATGCGGCCGTCGGGACCCTGCGCCAGCGCCGACACCCGCCCCGGTGCCAAGCCTTGTTGACCGCTGGCAATGCCACGCAGTGTGCGCAGGTCGCTGTCGAGCACAGCGATGCCACGGTCGTTGGTGCCCACCCACAAGGTGCCATCGCGCAGCGCCAGCAGGCTGCGCACATCGGCCTCGGCCAGCACGCTGCGGGCGTCGTCGTCGGCCCTGCGCACCCAAATGGCTTGGTCGAGGTTGTTGACCCGCTGCAGCCCGGTGCCGTAGCCGCCCACCCACAGCAGGTCGGCAGGGTCGCGGATGATGGCGCGCACATCGGCACCGGCCAGGCCCCAGGGCTTGCTGGCGCGGGGCCGCAGGCTGCGCAGCAGGCCGCCCGTGCCGGGGTCGCGCAGCTCAATGCCCGCAGCGCGGCCGATCCACACCTCGCGCTCATTGACCGGGGTGATGACCTGCACCGCACCCAAGGCGCCGGGGCGTTGGTCCAGCCGCTCGGCCAAGCGCGTGTCGGGGTTCACGCGCCACAAGTCGCCCTCTTGCGTGCCCACCCACAGGCTGCCGTCAGGCAACACGCTCAAGCCAGCCACCACCTGGCCGGTCAGCAACAGGCTGCTGCCATCGGCCAGCTGCAGCGGCTCCAAGCGGCGCGCGCCCGGGCTGAGCCGCACCAGACCGCCCCAGGTGCCCACCCACACCGTCCCATCGGGACCGATGCTGATTTTTTGCACGCGCTGGTCGGGCAGGCCCTCGGCGGTGCCGTAGCGCTCGAAGCGGTCATCGCCCGGCGCCAGCACCTGCAGGCCGCCGCCGTTGCTGCCGACCCAGATGCGGCCCTGCGCGTCTTCGGCCAGCGTGCGCACCACGCCGCCCAGGCTGTCCGCGCGCTGGGGGTCGTGCTGGAACACCTGCCACTGCTCGGTGCGCGGGTTGTAGGCGGCCAAGGTGCGGCCATCGGTGCCAATCCAGATGCGGCCATCGCGCGAGGCCATCATGGTGCGCACGAAGGTGGTGCCGGGGCCTGGACGGCCCAGGCCAGCCATCGACACCGGCACGAAGTGGTGCCCGTCGTAGCGCAGCAGGCCGACCGGTGTGCCAACCCACACCATGCCGCTGGGGTCCAGCACCACGGCCGAGACCACACCATCGGGGATGGCGCCGGCGTCGCTCAGGCTTTCAAAGCGCGGCTCGGCTAACGGCAAGGGGTCGGCCGGCGCGGGGGCGGCCCAAGCGGTGGCCCCCCACAAGCCAGCAAAACACCAAGCGATGGCGAAACGGCGCAAACCCGGACTCCAGAAAAGGACGAAAGGCGAATTCTGACCGCGCAGCGCCGCAAGTCGGTCAGACACAACCCGCGCGGTCGCCCTCGCGAGCGGCGGGCGGCGACTCGCAAGCGCCACACCGGCGGGTGCGCCGCACGGTGCTTGCCAACACTGTCACGGCCGCCGCCGGGACGTGCGGCACCGGCAGCCAGCCTGGGCTACGCTGGTTGGCTGATGGCCCGCGAGGAGCGCCCATCGCCTTTCGCCCGCCCATGCAACCAGTCGCCCCCCGCCGCTTGCAGCCCGCGCCGCCGTCCATTCGCGGTGCGGTGGCGCTGTGCTTGGCGCTGGCCCTGTGGCTGCTGGCCGGCGCCGGGTGGGCCACGCCCAAGGCGCCCCGCGCCGCGTCTCACGCCGATGCGCTGGGCTTGGCCGGTGGCCTGCTCAGCCAGTACAAGCTCGACACATGGCAGGCTGACCAAGGCCTGCCCATCAGTGCCGTGCACACGGTGCTGCAAACGCGTGACGGCACCTTGTGGCTGGGCACGGGCGGCGGCCTGGCGCACTTTGACGGGCTGAAGTTCACCGAGGTGCGCTCGAGCGAGGTGCCGGCACTGTCGCGTCGACCGATCTTTGGCCTGATGGAGGACCGTGAGGGCCGGCTGTGGATCGGTCATGCGGGCGGCGCAGCGCGCTGGCACAAGGGGCAGTTCGCAGCGGTGCTGGACCCCAGCTTGGTCAGCAACCGCCGGGTCTGGGGCTTCGCGCAGGCGCCTGACGGTGGTGTGTGGGGGGCCAGCGATGGCGGCTTGCTGCATTGGCCCGCCGGCAACCCCGAGGGCGCGCCGCCGCAGGTGTTCAAAGCCGCCCAGGGCCTGCCGACCGACAAACTGCGCGCCGTGGCCTTCGACCGAGAGGGCACCTTGTGGATCGGCACCAGCGGCGGTGGCTTGGTGAAACGCAGCAACGAACGCTTCGAGGTGCTGGACGCCCGCCAGGGCTTTCCGCATGCCGAGGTGCGCCACGTGCTGGCCGACCCAGCCGGCGGCATCTGGGCCAGCACGCCCGGTGCCGGCTTGGTGCACGTCGGTCCGCAGGGCCTGCGCACCTACACCGTGGCCGATGGGCTGCCGAGCAACCAGCTCACCCACCTGTCACGCGACGGCAGCGGCGCCTTGTGGATCGGCACGTGGGGCGCCGGCGTCAGCCGCTGGGATGGCCAACGCTTCCGCACGCTGGGCCTGAAAGAAGGACTGGGGGGCGAGCAGATCTGGTCGGTGCACGCCGACTTGGAGGGCAGCATCTGGGTGGGCAGCTGGAACGGCGGCCTGAACCGGTTGCGGCCGCGCGGCTTCCCCGTGGTGGGCTCGCCCGAGGGTTTGGCCGGCGACAACACGCGCAGCGTGATCTCAGCGCGCGACGGCAGCCTGTGGGTGAGCACAGCGGGCGGTGGCATCAGCCGCGTGAGCCCGGGTCGCATCGACAACTTGGGGCTGAAGAACGGCCTGCCCTCGCTGGAGATGTCGGCCCTGTTCGAGGACCGCGATGGCAGCCTGTGGTTCGGCAGTTACACCGACGGCGTGTCGCACTGGCAAGACGGCCGCGTCACCACCTTTGGTACCGCGGCCGGCCTGCCCCAAGCCGAGGTGCGCAGCATCCTGCGCGACCGCGCCGGCACGCTGTGGGTGGGCACTCGCAGCGGGCTGGCGCGCTGGAAGGACGGCCGCTTTGAGGCCCTGACCGAGCCAGGCAGCCCGAGCGAGGGGGTCATCACCCTGTTCGAGGACAGCGCCGGAACCTTGTGGATCGGGACCACCGGCGAGGGGCTGTTCAGCTACCGCGAGGGCCGCTTCAGCCGCCTGACACGCAAAGAGGGGCTGAGCTCCAACTGGATCATGGCTTTGTTCGAGGACCAGCCGGGCAGCCTTTGGATCAGCACCAACGGCGAGGGGCTGAACCGCTTGAAGAACGGTCGCCTGAGCGCCGTGCGGCCCACCGATGGGCTGTGGGACGGTCTGGCACAGGTCTTCTTGCCGGACCGCCATGGCCGCTTGTGGATGACCTGCAACCGCGGCTTCTACTGGGTCAGCCTGAGAGAGCTGAACGCCCGCGCCGACGGCCGCATCGAACGCGTGCAGTCCAC
>CAZAIR010000010.1:0-22163 GCA_964485225.1 uncultured Burkholderiaceae bacterium | reverse complement strand
GGATGCGCTCGACCGGGCCGATCTTGACCTGCGTCGGGAAGCGCGCCCGCAGCGCGTCGCTGGGCAGCTGGGCCGATACCGCCAGCACGAAAGTGGCGGTGCGTTGCAGGTTCACGTCCGGGATCAGCGCCACGCGCACGCCGTACGCGCGGTCTTGCAACTCGATCGGGATAGCGGTTTGTTCCATCACCATCGACAGCGACTGGCGCAGGTCATCGATCACCGGACGGAAGGTGCGCGCCAACTCGTCGTGCTGGTAGTCGGCGTAGGCCGCTGGGCGGCGGCTGTCGCGGAACGTGGCCAAGTCGCCCGCCAAGGCCAGGCAGCTGGCGTAGAGCCGCTCGGGGTGCAGCAGCGACACCACGCGCAGGTGCTTGAACAGCGCCTCGTTGCGGTTCACGGCTTCCAGCAGCAGGAAGTCTGCGATCTCGCCCACCCCACCGCGACCGGGGGCGGCCAAGCGCGCCGCCAAGGCCTCGCCGCGCTGGTGCAGCAGGCCGCACAGCTCGCGCACATAGCCATCCAGCACGCTGTGCGCTGGGGCGTGCAGCATCGGCGGCACGAACTGCGTGTCCAGCACCACCCGGTTGTCGGCCCGGCGCTCCACCACCTGGGCCACGCCCAGGGTGGCGTAACCGTCGGCAGCGTCGCGCGCCAGCATCAGGCGCAGGTTCAGACGACCCACTTGCACCGCTGCGTCGCGGTCGAGCTGGGTGTTGTTGTCGCCCACCTCGACCTCAGCCGCCAGAAATCGCGGCCCCATCGAGCCGGCCGCCTGCTCGGCATCTGACTCGACCACACCCGGGCGCTGCAAGGTCACGGCCAGCACCACCCGCTCATTGCGGGCGTCGGCCGGGATGTCGAGCGCCAAAGGCGCCGCATCGGTGCCCGGCGCCGAGAACGCCGTACCGTCAGGCAGCAAGCCCTGCGCCGAGGCCAAGGCCACCTTGCCCAGCGCCAGTGCCGCTTCGTCCAGTGTCAGGCTGGTGAACCCCCACGCGTAAGCGCTGGTTTGTTGCACCCGTTGGCGCCACTGGTGTTCCCAGTGGCGGTCGTGCTGCTGGAAGTGCTGCGGCTGGAGGAACATGCCCTCCGTCCAGATCACCCGGTCACGCCAAGTCATGGATTGGTTCGTCCTGCGTCAAAGAAAAAGGCGCCGTGCGGGAACGGAGCGGCACGCGCGGTAAGTGACCGTGCAGCGGGCTTGGTTCCCCGCCGCCGGCCTTTTTGCCCCGCCGGGGAACCAAGGCGGCCCCCACGTCACTCACGAGGCCAAGGGGTGCTGCAAGCGCACGGTCAGCGCCCCAGTGGCGGGCGCCTGCCTTGCTGCGCTGTTGTGCACCGTGCGGCCACCGACACCACCGCCATGAACACCCTGCGCCACCTCCCTCCTTTGTTTGTCAGCAGCGCCGCGCTGGCGATGGCCTTGCTCGGGCCGGTCCAAGCTCAGGCGCCCTCCACCGCGCCGGCTGAGGCACCCCCAGCGGCCACCGCACCTGCCGCCTCGGGCGTTGGCGACAACGTCGACCTTGGCCGCAAAGTGCCCACCGCCGAGTCCATCGCCGAGGGCCTGTTCCCGGACGACAAATGCAAGGAGCTGGAGGCCGCCGGCTTCAAGTGCATGGGCTTCAAGCCGGCCATCCGCTACTCGCTGCCGGCGGCCTCGTTCAGGGTCGGATCGGCTGAGCTGCCGGCCTTGCTCAAGCGCCAGCTTGACGTCTTCGCCGACGTGCTGCGCACCAAGAAGAACACCGACCGCAAGGTCCGCATCATTGGCCACGCTGACGCTTCGGGCAGTGCCGAAGTCAACCAGGCGCTGTCCATCAAGCGGGCCGAATCGGTGCGCGATTACCTGGTGGCCAAGGGCACTTCGCCCGACCTGTTGGTGATCGAGGGCGTGGGCGCTGCCAAGCCCAAGAACCCCAACAACCCGAAAGCGGCCGAGAACCGTCGGGTCGAAATCGGGCGCAAGTGAACGCGGCGTCAGGACCGCACGCCGGGCCTGACACGCGGCGCGGGTGGTGACCCTGTTGCCACCCTTGGCGCCAACCCCCAACCCCTTTGGTAAGGAGCTTGCAGCATGGGCAAGAGCATTGACAGCGGCACCGTCGTTTACGAAATCAAAGCGACCAACCCGAACGCCGTCGCGAACTTTGATGCGGGCAAGCTCACCAAGAGCATTGGCGACGACCTGATCGCCTACGTGGGGCGCCCGATCCAGGGTCTGGTGGTCAAGGCCGCCGAGGCCACCAGCATCGTCAAGAAGCTCAAGGAGGACATGGTCGCCGGCAAATGCGCGCAGCCTTGGCTGCGTGCAGGTTTGTCCGGCAAAGACATGATCTTCCTGGTCACCGACCTGAAGAACGCCAAGTACGAGCGCAGCGGCGTGCTGGTGGCCGACTACAAAGGCATCCGCGAGAAGCAAAAGAAGCTGCTGGCCGAAACCTTGGTGGCCAACCTCGACAAAGGCGACCGCGTGATCGACAAGGCCAGCGCCGACATGCGCAACGCCTTGGGGGCCAAGGGCGGCGGCCCGTCGGCGCTGGGCGCCATCGACGGCTCGGCCGCCATCATCTTGCTGGCCCACGGGGACGAAGACAAAACCGCCAGCGGTCAGATTTACGGCAAAGACTTTGCCGGGCGCACGCCCAAAGAGTTGGTGGCCATGCTCACCGCCAACAAAGACCCCAAAAAGCGCCTCAGCCCCACGTACAGCGGCACCATCTATTTGGACGGCTGCTTCACCGCCCAAGGCGGTGCGATGGCCAACTACACCAAGCAGGTGTGGGAGTTGCTGAAGGCGGCGGGCATCAGAAACTGCAAGGTCAAGGGCAATCTGGGTGCTGCGGCCACCCTCCAGTCTGGTGACGAGTTGGTGACCACCACCGAGGCGCAAGAAGCCGTGGACAAGCTGGTGGCCAAGTTCGAGAAGGCGCTCGGCGTCAAGGCCGAGGACTTTGACAAGGCCTTGGCCAAAAAGGAAAAAGACCTCAAGGCCGCCGAAGCCACGCTGGAAAAGCTCAACTCAGCCCGCGCCAACATCTGGAAAACCACTTTCCAGAAGAGCAACGACACCGCCGGCTTCAAAGACGCGCCCTTGGTCAAAAAGATCGACGCCGAGATCAAGGCCAAGGTGCAGCCCGAGATCCAACAGCTCAGTGCCGACATCGACACTTGGACCAAAGCCGTGATCAAGCTCAACGGCGACGTCAAGAAGGTGCCTGGCTACCAAGTCAAGAACCTGGTGGGTCAGTTCGGGCTCACGCGACTGAACTGAGGCCGGCGCGCCCCGCTGGGCAGGGTGGGGCCAGCCGACCTGCTGGCTGGGGCCTCAGGGCACCATCTCCGTCATCTGCCCGGGCATGTTCACACTGACCACGCCACCGTAGGCGCACATCAATTTGCTGGTGTTGTTGAGCACTGGCATGTTGCCCAGCATCACCGTCGGCGCGCCAGGCGTCCACGGGGCGGGGAAGACGGGAATGCAGGGCATGGGCGTGAGCGCGCCCAGGGCCGCTGCGGTGGCGGCGGCCACGGTGGGGTTGGCCATGCTGGTGCACATGCCGAAGGGCATGATGTTCAGCATGGGCACGTTGTCCATGATGTTGGCCGCCGGCATGTTGCTGGTCATCATGCGGTTTTTGGGCAGCACCACCAGGGTGCTGGGCGCGGCGCCGAAGGTGCAGGCCAGCATGGCACCGTTGCAAACGTGTTGGGGCATGGGGTGGGCTCCTCGGCAGCAGGGGTCAATCGGCCCCCAGCCACAAGGCCAGGGCGGTGAAGTTGTCGTGGCCCGGCTTGTCGGCCGCGGCGTGGCGTACCAGCCGCTCCAGTGCGGCCAGCCAGGCTTGGGGATCGCTGGCCTGGGCCAGTGCAGCCTCGATCTGGATGTCGGGCACCCATTCCCAGAGGCCGTCGGTGCACAGCATCAAGGCTTCGTTTCCCACCAGGGGCCAAGGCGCTGGCAGCACGCCGATGCGCAGGTCGCTGCCTTCGGTGCCGAGGGCGGAGTACAGCTCGCTGCGCTTGGCATGGGCGCGGGCGCCAGCGTCGTCGAGCATGCCGGCGTCGATCAAGGTTTGCACCACGCTGTGGTCGCGGGTGCGTTCGGTGAGCAGGCCATCGCGGAATGCGTAGAGGCGCGAGTCGCCGCAGTGCCCCCACAGGGCGGTGCGCTGGATGAGGTCGATCGACAGCACCACCACGGTGGTGTGCATGCGGGCCAGGTCATGGCGGCTGTCGCGCTGGGCGATCAGCTCGCGGTTGGCATCGGCCAACAGGGCTTCGAGCGCCTGGGGGTGGTGGGCGGGGGCGTTGGCGTAACAGCGCAGCACGTGGTTGACGACCAGCTTGGAGGCGACGTCGCCCCCCCCGTGGCCTCCGGCACCGTCGGCCACGACGCAGCACAGGTGGTGGTCGGAGTGCCAGTGGCCGCAGGCGTCTTCGTTGTACGCGCGACCACCGGTTTCTGACAGCAGGGCAAGCTCGATTTGCACGGTGCTTCCTAGTGAGTTCGCTTCAGGTGCGGGGCTCGCTTTGCAGCGCGTCCAGTTGGGCTTCGTAGGCGCGCAAGAACTCGCGGCCGAACACTTGGTGGAAGTCGTCGGCCACTTCGCCAGCGATCTGTTGGTACTCCTGCTGGAACACGGTCCACAGCTGGGCGCGGCGTGCGGCGGGCACCAAGGTCGACAACATCGAGCGCTGGGTGAGCCGACCTTCGAGGGCGTTGGGATCGAAGCGTTGCAGCAGCCCTTCCAGCGCGGCGCGCATGCCGGCCAGGAAGGCGAGCTGGTGCGCGCGCAGGTCATCAAAGGCGTCGCGCATGGCGCGCTGCGGTGCCACAAAGCCGCGCGCGGTGGGCCCCAACAGGTGGGCCAACGCCACTTCGGCCGAGGGCGAGAACTTGAGCGGGTTGTTCTCCTTGGCCACGATCATGGTGGCCTCGGCCCGCACCTCGCGCTTGACGGCGGCACGGGCCACCAGCAGGTCCACCGTGCCGCGTGCCGATTCATGCAGCAGCTGACCGATGAGCTTCATCAGCTCCGGCGTGAGGGGGGGCAGTGGCAGGTCAGGCACGCCCAAGCCTTCGCGCAAGGCGTCGTGCAAGGCTTGGTGGCTGGCTGGCATGGCGGCTGGCGCCGCCGGCGCCGGCGCCGGCGTGGGAGCCGGCGTGGGAGCCGGCGCGAACGCGGCTGCGGGCGCGGGTGCGTGCCCCATGACCATGGCTGGCCCAGCGGCCGGGGGCACGGCCGCTTGCGGGGCAGTGCGCTTGGCGCCGGCCCGGATGATGGTGCGGCCCTCGCCAGCGCCGTCATCCCATGACATCACAGCGCCGGGCAGTGGCTGGGCGCTGGCGGGCGGGAGTGGGGGCTGCGGCGCGGGCGGTGCCATGGCCGGCGCAGGGGCCGCCGGCACGGGCGCGGGGCTGCGCGGGGCCACGAAGGGACGGTTCAGCTCCGACACGTCATCGGGCAGGGCGGCCGACGAGGCTGCTGGCAGCATGCCCAGTGCCTTCATGGGGTCGGCGTGGCCGGCCATGTTGGGGGCACTCAACGCTTCACCGAGCGACGACTGGGCCAGTGGGTTGAACAGCGCGTTGGCACTGCTGGGCGTGCCCAGACCGAACAGGGCGTCGAGCGACTCGCCGCCGCCGGCGCCAGCGCTGGCACCACTGCCCATGCCAGGAATCAGGGGAGCGGGCGCTCCGGCGCCGAGGTCCAGCCCCAATGCGCGCGCGCCGCTGCCGCCGCCCAGCCCTGCGCTGGGGGGCGGCGCCGGCGGTGCGGCAAACGGGTCCCAGTCGTCGGGGATGCCGCCCAAGCTGCTTGGCGCTGGTGCCGGCGCGGGTGGGCTGCCGCCAAACAGCATGGCGGCGGCCGAGGAGCCGGCGGCCTTGGGGCTGGGGGCGGCCATGCCGAAGGCGGCCAGGGGATCGAGTGCGGCTGCGGCGCTGGGCGGCTGCATGGGGGTCAGCGGCGCTGGGATGGTGCCCAGGCCCGGAAAGTCGGCGAAGGGATCGGCCGGAGCGGCACCGGCGCGTTGGGCGGCTTCGACCTGCAGCAGGTAGCCGCCGATCTCGATGCGGTCGCCGGGCTGGATCGGCGCTTCGCGGCCTTTGCCCAGCGGCTGGCCGTTGACGCTGATGGGGTTGCTGCCTTGGTCCACGATGGCGTAGGCCCCGTTGCGGAACAGCACCCGGGCGTGCACGCGGCTGATGGTGCGGTCGGGGTCGGGCAGCGTCAGCAGGTTGGTATCGGCGCGGCCGATCTCGCCGCCGAGTTCATCGAAGGCGGCGCTCAGGGGCTGGGCCAGTGGCCGGCCGTTGTGGGTGGTGACGGTGAGGCGGATCATGGCGGGCGGGTTCAAGGTTGGGCGCTGGTGGTTTGCGGGCGGCGTGCAGCGCGCTCAGCGCAGCACGTACACCTTGCCCTCGATCAAGGTCAGGCGCAGGGGCCAGGCGGGGTTGGGCAGCGCGGCCGGGTCGTTCTGGGTGCTGAGCACCGGCTGTCCCATGGGGTTCAAACACTCCAGCAAGCGGCCGCCGGCCACGGGGCGCAGCACCAGGGTTTCGGCGGTGGGTGGGAGCAGGGTGGCGAGGGCTTGGTCTTGCCACAACGTTTGCACCTGGGCGCGCAAAGCGGCGGTGACCTGGGCTTCGGTGCGTTGGTAGGCCAGGGCCAGTTCTTCGAGCTTGAGGCGGGCTGTGCTCAGCCACAGGTCGGGGTTGCCGCGCGACAGCTCGAAAGCCACGCGTTGCAGCCAGGCCAGCACAAGGTTGCGCTCGGTAGCGCCCGCCTGCAGCACCGGAGCGTCCAGCCAGCGCCAGCGCGGGAAGGTGACGGGCAGGTCCAGCGTCTGTTCCACCGTGGCCGGTGCTTCGAAGCTGCTGCCCTCGGCCGCGGTCCAGCTCACCTCGCCCAGCACGCGGGCGTTGCCGTCGTGCAGGCTCTTGCCAGAGCGCAGCAGCATCAAGCGGGCTTGGGCAGCGCTGTCGCGCTCGGCCAGTCGGGGCTGCGTCGTGGCGGCGGGCGCGCTGGGGTGGGGTGGACGAACCACGAGGGTCAGGCGGTTGCTGCCGGCCAGCAGGTACTCGTGCACGGTCACGCACTGGCTGCTGGCCCCAGCGGGCAGGCGCAGCAAAGGCACGCCGTTGACGTGCACCTCCACTGGCTCGCCGTTGCTTTGCACGTGCAGGCACATCAAGCGGTCCATGCGGGCTCCTGGCTCATCCGGCGCTCCAGTCGATCAGGGTCATGGCCGGCAGCAGCTCACGCTGTTGCTGGCGCTGGCCCAGCACGGGGTCGTGCAGGCACAGCAGGGCGTTGACGGCTTCGGTTTGCAACTTGTAGAACCATTGCCAGCCCTGGCCGTCGGGTCGTGGGCGCAGGCCGCACTGGCCGGTCAGTGCGCCTTGCAAAGGTGCGGGCAGGGGGAGGGCCGAGAGCATGCCGGGGTCGGTGCCGGCCACAGGGTCGAGGTGCAGGTTGAAGGGGTGTCGCCAGTTGCACACGGCCTCGGCCAGCGATTGGCCAGTGGGGCTGGGGAGCTCCTCGAAGCCGCTCTGCTGCAGGGTCATGCGCCAATCGGTACGGCCCTGGGCGCTGAGGCTCAAGTGCGCTTGGGCCCCGCCGAGTTCGATGGTGCCGCTCAGGCGAAGGTCCAACACCAAAGCCGCCCAATCGAGCTGGCCGCTGACCTGCAGGCCGACCTTGGGCAGCGCGCCGGCGCGCCCAGCGGCGGGACCGTACTGCCAGCCCCAGGTGGCGCTGGCTTGGCCAACCATCGGCGCCACGTCGCCTTCCAAACGTGCCGAGGCGCCGATCACCCGCAGGCCCCAAGCGTTGAACAAGCGCTCGAGCCCGGCGCGGCATTGCGGTTGCAACTGGGCCCAGGCGCGCAGCCAAGCGCTGCTGTCTTGGGGCTGGCCATCGCGGGCCAGCGCGCAGTGCGGGTTGTGGCGTTCGGCCGCAGCAGTGCCTGCACCGGGCGCTGCCGGCCATGCAAGGGGGGGCAAGGCGCTGTGCTGCACGGTCAGGCACGTTTGGCTGGCGTCGTGCACGCGCAGGCGCAGGTCGGCCTGGCCAAAGGGGGCGCCGGTATCGCGGATGCCGCAGTGCTTGAACGCCACCGTGTGCAGCTCGGGTGGGGCACCCCAGCCGATGCCGGGTGCTGGCTGCTCGGTCGGGCTGGTGGGGACGGTCGGGGTGTGCAGGGCCAGGCTGAGGCGCTGGGTGTCGGGGCCGGCCCACTGCAGGCGTCCATGGGCGCTGTGGTGCTGCACCACGGGGTGGCGTTCAGCGCCCTGATGCAGTTCGCACTGCGCCAACATCTGCAGCGCCAGGTTCAGGCGTGCGCCGGGGCCTTCGCCGTTGCTGGCAGGCCGGCTGAGCACAGGGATCGGCTCGGCCGCATCTTCCGCGCTGGGGGCTTGCTGCCAGGTGATGGTGGCGGGCTCGGGGCAAGGGGCGGGTTCGCGCTGCCACTGGCCGTCGATCCAGACGTAGCGAAGCAAGGGCTTGGGAGGCACCACGGCCCAGCTCAGGCTGCCGATGTCGCAGGCGCGTGGGGCAGCGAGGGGCGCTTCGTCAATGAACACGCTGCGGCTGTGCGCGGCACCGGCCAGCCCGCGCTCCAGCGTGGCCAGCGCTTGGTCCAGTGCGGCGGGTGGCAAGGCTTGCACACCGGTGCCGGGGCCGGCTGCGGCGTGCCGTTCGGCCAGGGTGTGGCGCGAGTGGTGCGTGAGCTGGTGCAGGCGCAGCGCCGGGCTCAGGCCCGGGGCCTGGGCAATGGCCTGTGCCCACTCGAACCCGGGCTTGTTCACAAAGCCCACGCCCCACAGGCAGCACAGGCTGGCAAAGCGCGCTTGCTCGGCCAGTGTGTGCAAGCCCATCTGGTGGGCCTGTTCCAGCGCGGTGGCCACAAAGGCAGGCCAGCGGGCTTGCAGCCGCTCGGCCACCTCGGGCCAGGCGCTGGCCATCACCCGCGCCAGCCCTTCGGCGGCGCGCAGGCGCTGCAGCCGCTCCAGGGGCTCCAATTGATCGGGGCTGAGTTGCAACATGGGCGAGGGGCTCTCTGGTGCTCAGGGCAGGCGGTCGCGTGCGTGGCGTTCGGCCAAGCCGGCTCGGCGTTGCCAGCTCACCCACTGCGCGCTGCCGGGGCTGACCCAGCGTTGCTCGGGGGCGAAGAAGGCGTCGAGCTGCCCGGGCGACAACAGCGGCAACAGCGCGTCCAGCACCGCTGCATCCCACCACCGCCAGGGGCGGCGGCTGCCATCGGGCAGCACCACCTCGGTCAGGTCGCGGCAGTGCTCGCGCACGGCCAGCAGGTTGCGCGGTGACACGCTCAGCAAGCCCCAGCCCGGGAAGGCGGAGCAGGCTTCGCCCAGCAGCCAGTCGGTGAACGGTGCATCGGGGTTCAGCTCCGCCACGTAGGCCGCGCTTTGGGCCTGCTCGGCGCGCAGGGCGCCGCGGCGCAGGCAGTCCCAGCCCGCGGTATCGGCTTCTTGCAAGCGTGTGGGCAGCCCGGGCAGCACGCCGCCGTCCAGCACAGCGTGCACCCGCGCGCCCACCTCGGCACCGGCCCACAAGCTGGCCTTGAGTTGGGCGGCCGAGTAAGCCCCGGCGCTGGCACTGGACAGCGTCAAGCCGCACCTCCGGCCCCGGCGGGCTTGATCGGGTCTTCGAACAGCTTGTCGTACTCGGCCGCCTTGGCGGCGGTGAGCAGCTCCAAGGTTTTGGCATCGGCTGGTGCTTTGGGCTGCGCATCCGCGGCCGACTCGGCGGCGCCGGCCGAGCCGCCACCGCCGCCGCAGTTCACCTTGACCAAGGGTCCGTCAATGGTGACGCCCGCCGGCCCCAGCGTGATCACCGAGCCGCCGCACACCAGCTTGATGCCCATCGGCGCCTCGATCACCGCCTCGGCATTGCCCTTCATCTTGATGTTCATGCCGGCCATGACGATGTCGCTGGCGGCTTTCAACGACACCTTGCCGGTGGCCGCATCCACCACCACGTTGCCGGTGGCTTTGAGGTTGGCTGCACCGCCGGTCTCCACGTTCACGTTGCCGCCGGCCTTGAGCTCTGCCTTGCCGGTGACATCCAAGCCCAAGTCGGCCCCGACCTTCACGCTCATGTCCTTGGCTAGCTTGAGTTGGTAGGTGGCGCCGCCGGTGGTGAACAGGTCGCCCGCCACCTTCAGGTGAAAGTCCTTGCCCAGCTCGTGCATGACGTCTTTGCCGACGTTGAGGCACCAGTTGTCGCCCACCACCTCTTTGCGGTCGAGCTTGACCTTCTTGGTCTCGTTCTTGAGCACCAAGTCGAAAGCGTCCTCTTTGACGTGCCGGTAGAAGTTGCGCTGCGCCTGCAGCCACACGTACTCCTTGGTCTTCTCGTCAGCGAAGCGCAGCTCGTTGTACATGTCGGCTGCGCCCTCCTTGGTCGAGTGCGTGCGCCAGCCGCTGACGTGCGCTTGCGCCGGCAGCTCGTAGATCGGTGGGTTCACGTCGTTGTGCACCGAGCCGGTCACGATCGGGCGGTCGGGATCGCCGCCGATGAAGCTCACCACCACCTCGTGGCCCACGCGCGGCGTCGTCCACAAGCCCATGCCTTTGCCGGCCCAAGGCTGGGCCACCCGCAGGAAGCACGAGCTGTTCTGGTTGCGCTGGCCCAGGCGATCCCACGGGAACTGCACCTTGATGCGGCCGTGCTTGTCGACCGACACCTCGGTGCCCGAGGTGCCGACGACGGTCGCGGTTTGCGGGCCGTACATCACCGGGCGCGGGGTACGCCGCTCGGGCCTGAAGGGGTTGCCCGACATGCTGATGGCCACCAAGTTGGCGATGAAGCCATCGCGGCGACGGCGGATGGACTTCAGCTCCTCCAAGGCCTCGTGGTCGCCGAACTCGGCGCTGTAGCTCAGCCCCACCACCAAGTAGTTGACGTTCTCGCTGCGCACCGCGGCCTTGGCCAACAAGAAGGTGGTGCCCAGGGCCACATCGTTGCAGTTGGTGGTGCCGGTGTAGAGCGTTTGCAGCGACTGCAGCGCCTCCAGCTTGACCTTGGCGGCCTGCGTGGCTGCCGCCACGCTGGGCTGCGATTCCGGCTTGACCTGGTTTTGCACCAAACGCCCGGTGAACTCGTAGACCTCGGCATCGCCCAGCTTGTCGGTGCTGGCCGTGGGCAGCGCAGAGTGACTTTTCTCGATGCTGGTCGCGCTGGCCAAGTAGTCGTGGCCGCGCACGGTGGCCTTAACCGAGCGCACCTCCTCTTGGCGGTGCCAGTCGATCATGCTTGACTCGTGCTGCAACTTGTTGGCCCACTCAATGGGGGCGGTGTTGGGCTTGCTGCGGTGCTTGGCCACCGAGTCGGTCAGCACCATCGTGTGGGTGGTGCTGGTGTGCTCGAAGAAGTAGTAGATGCCGGCCTCTTCCAGCAGGCGGCTGACGAAATCGAAATCGGTTTCGTCGTACTGCACGCAGTACTCCATCGGCTTGTAGACCGAGGCGCTGAGCAGGCGCCATGCAAAGTCGGCGCTGTAGGGCGTCAGCACCTCGGTCACGATGTCCTTCACGCTCTTGTTCTGGAACACCTTGCTGTCGCGGTTGCGCGTTGCAAACCACAGCCAGGGCCGCATCACCACGCTGAAGGCTTCGTAGCGGCCGTGACGCTCGCCGCGCTGCGCCTTCACGATGTAGGCGTTGAACTCGCGCTTGACCTCGTGCAGTTCGATGGTGACGTTGGCGCGCGTGCCCAGCAGCCCGTGCAGGTCGATAGTCTCGCGCGTGCCCAGCAAGGTCACGTTCCCCACCAGGTCCACCCGCCACTCGGGCAAGCGGCCCAGGTGCTCCTCGCCCTCCATGCGCAGCACCAACAGTTTGTTGGCGCCCGCGGTGGTGGTGATCGACAACACGGGCTTGTTGCCGCCCAGCAAAGAACCGAGTGCCATGGTGCGCCTGCTTTACTCGAATGCGTAGCTGAAGTCGTCGCCTTCGACCCCCAGGCTCACGCGCTGCAGCGGTGTTCCCGCGGCGGTGCGCGTCAGGTACTCGATCGAGACCTTGGGCAACACGGTGTTGGTGAGGATGGCGTCGATGATGCGACCGCCCGATTCGGCGTTGTTGCAGCGCTTGACGATCAGTTCCACCGCGGCGTCGGTGTATTCGAACGGGATGCGGTGGTTCTCGGCCACGCGCTTGGCAATGCGCCCGAGCTGCAGCCGCACGATGCGGCCCAGCATCTCGTCCGACAGCGGGTAGTAGGGGATGGTGACGATGCGCCCCAGCAGCGCCGGCGGGAACACCTTTTGCAGCGGCCCGGTCAGGGCGTTGGCCAGCGACTCGGGATCGGGCAGCAGCTCGGGGTCCTTGCACATGTTCATGATCAGCTCCGAGCCCACGTTGCTGGTCAACAAGATGATGGTGTTCTTGAAGTCGATCAGGCGGCCTTCGCCGTCTTCCATCCAGCCTTTGTCAAAGACTTGGAAGAACAGCTCGTGCACATCGGAGTGGGCCTTCTCCACCTCGTCCAGCAGCACCACGCTGTAAGGCCGCCGGCGCACGGCTTCGGTCAGCACGCCACCTTCGCCGTAGCCCACGTAGCCCGGGGGCGCACCCTTGAGCGTGGAGACGGTGTGGCTCTCCTGGTACTCGCTCATGTTGATGGTGATGACGTTCTGCTCACCGCCGTAGAGCGACTCGGCCAGCGCCAGCGCGGTTTCGGTTTTGCCCACGCCCGAAGTGCCGCACAGCATGAACACGCCGATGGGCTTGTTGGGGTTGTCGAGTTTGGCGCGCGAGGTTTGGATGCGGCGCGCAATCATGTCCAGCCCGTGCTGCTGGCCGATCACCCGCTGGCCCAGCGTGTGCCCCAGTCGCAGCACGGCCTCCAGCTCGTTCTTGACCATGCGGCCCACGGGGATGCCGGTCCAGTCGGCCACCACGCTGGCCACTGCTTGTGCGTCCACACAAGGCAGGATCAAGGGGTGGTCGCCCTGCAGCGCGGCCAGCTGCGCTTGGCTGGCTTGCATGTCGGCCAGCAAGGCGTCGCGGTCGGCCTGGCCCGTGGATTGGTCAACAGGCTGGTCGGTGCCACGCAGTTGGGCGCGCAGGTTCAGGATGCGCGCCACCACGTCTTTCTCTTGTGCCCAGCGCGCTTCGAGGCCGGTCAGGCGGGTGCGCTCGGTGGCCAGCTTTTCTTCCACCTGGGTAGCGCGGTCGCCCACAGGCACACCCACCTGGGCCTCGCGGCTGATGATGCCTTGTTCGATCTCGAGTGATTCGATGCGGCGCTTGCAGTCCTCCACCTCGGCCGGCATGGCGTGCTGGCTGACGGCCACCCGGGCGCAAGCGGTGTCGAGCAGGCTCACCGCCTTGTCGGGCAATTGGCGCGCTGGGATGTACCGGTGCGACAGCTTCACCGCCGCTTCGATCGCTTCGTCCAGCAACTGGATCTGGTGGTGCTTCTCCAGCACGGTGGCCACGCCGCGCAGCATCAAGATGGCTTTCTTCTCGTCGGGCTCTTCCACCTGCACGGTTTGGAAGCGGCGCGTCAGTGCAGGGTCCTTCTCGATGTACTTCTTGTACTCGGCCCAGGTGGTGGCACCCACGGTGCGCAGGTTGCCGCGCGCCAGCGCGGGCTTGAGCAGGTTGGCTGCATCGCCCGTGCCGGCCGCGCCGCCGGCACCCACCAGGGTGTGGATCTCGTCGATGAACAAGATGATGGGCGTTGGGCTGCCTTGCACCTCGTCGATGACTTGGCGCAGCCGCTGCTCGAACTCCCCCTTCATGGAAGCGCCGGCTTGCAGCAAGCCGATGTCCAGCGTCAACAGCGACACGCCTTGCAGCGGCGGCGGCACATCGCCGCGCGCCAGGCGCAGTGCAAAGCCCTCGACCACCGCTGTTTTGCCCACGCCGGCTTCGCCCGTCAGCAGCGGATTGTTTTGCCGGCGGCGCATCAGGATGTCGACCAGTTGACGGATCTCGTCATCGCGGCCGGTCACGGGGTCAAGCTCGCCCTTTTGGGCCTTTTCGGTCAAGTTGACGGTGAACTTTTTCAGCGCTTCTTGGCGCCCCATGGCGGCCGGGGCCATGGCGCCCTCGGCTTGACCCGGTTGGGCGCTGCTCAGCGCGCTGCCGTCCTGGGCGCCCAGACCCGCTTCACCCGTCTTGGCCACGATGCTTTGCAGCTTGTCCGACAGGTCATCCGCCTTGATCTTGTCGAACTGGCGCGAGATGCCGGTCAGCGCGTTGCGCAGGCTGCTGGTGCTGAGCAGCGCCAGCAGCAGGTGGCCGCTGCGCACCTGGGTGTCGCCGTACATCAGCGTGGCGTACACCCAGCCTTGCTGGATTGCATGGGTGATGTGCTCGGAAAAGTCTTGGATGGCCGTGGAGCCGCGCGGCAGGCGATCCAGCGCGGTGGTCACGTCGCGCGCCAGGGCCGACTGGTCCAGCCCGTAGTGGCGCACGATGGCCTGCACATCGCTTTCGTTGGTTTCCAACAGCTGCGTCAGCCAGTGCACCAGTTCCACGTAAGGGTTGCCGCGCAGCTTGCAAAAGACGGTCGCCCCCTCCACCGCCTTGTAGGCCACGGGGTTGAGTTTGCCGAACAGGGCTTGTCTGCTGATGTCGCTCATGGAAGGTCTCGGTGGAAAAGGGGTGGAGGTTGGGCGCTACACCGCGTGGGCTGGCGCCATCGAAGGTTTGAGGGGCACGCGGCGGATGCTTTCGACGTGCATGACGAGCTGGTCGGCTTGGGCGCGCGGCCGCGGGCTGTTGAGCCAGGCGCTGCGGCCCAAGCGGCCCACGCCAGCGCGAGCCCCCGCCGCCAGGCCGCCCAGGGGCCACCCGGGTACCTGCGCGGGCTGCAGGCGCAGTTGCACATCCCAAGCAAACTCGAAACCGACGAACTGGCGCACCAGCGCTTGCAGCGCGTCGAGCTGCTCGCCGCCCGGCAAGAAGGCTTGGAAGCTGGGCCAGTCCAGCGGGCCGATGACGATGCGGAACTTGTGCTGCACGTCCCATACGCTGCGCCCGAGCACCGCCCCGCGGCCCAGGCCGGGCTCGCCATAGCGGCGCAACCGCGTGCGTTGGTCAGCGGCCAGCGGCATCCAGTGGCCGCAGAACTGTTGCACCTGAACGGGCACTTTGAAACGCAGACTGATCCAGCTCTGGAGGCCGTCGGCATCGCGCGCCGAACGGGCCAAACGGCCCACGAAAAACAGCTTGGAAAAGTCGCCCAGCGCGTCGCGTTCGCGCAGGCTGGGCTCGGCCAAGCCCACCAGCGCGCCAACGTGGCGCACCACCGGTGCATCGCGCCCGCGGTCCATGCTGACGACGGGTTGCGCGCGCGCCCAGGCCCGGTAAAACAGCAGGCCGAAGCGGTGCAGCAGCAGGTCGCAGAAGGCGCCAAAGGTGCGGTCGCCGTGGTGCAACACGCGTTCGCGGGCGTACTCGGTCAGGTGCGTGGGCAGTGCACCGTTGGGGCCGAAGAAGCCGATCACCCGTTGCACCAAGCGAGGGGCTTGGGCATCGGGGCCAGCCACCTCCAGGCGGGTGATGGCGGTGGGCGCAAAGGTCAAGGTGGCCTCGCCCCCGAAGCGCACGGGTTCGTCGATCGGGCGCAGCGCTTCGCCCAGCCGCGGCAGGTGGGGGTGGGCGGCCTCGATGCGGCGCAGGGCCTGGAACAGGTCGAAGCGGCCGGGCCGATCGGCCAGTTGATCGAACAACGCCGCAGCCGCCTCGGCTGGGGCAGAAGCGGGCCGTGCCGGGCTCACAGCAGACCCCGCTGCCCGCCCAGGGGCGCCCATTGCTTGAGCTCGCCGCGCGACTGCGACACCAGCGCGGTTTGCACGAAGCTGTTCATCGAGACATGGCGACCGAAGTAGCGGTGCAGGACAGCGCCCAGCAAGGTGGCGCTGCCACCCTCGAACGACAACTCGTCCACCGTGACCTGAATCGACAAGCCGCGGCCAAAGGCTATCGGGCCTGGTGCGGGGTGGCGGCGCACAACGGGGCTGACCTGGACCGAGCGCACGCCTTCGATTTGGCGCTGTAAGCCGGCGTCGGCATTGCCAGCAAACAGGCCCAGCAGTTCGCGCAGCGCCAGCGCACCGCGGCTGGGGTCTTCGTCCACCAGCGACAGGTAGTTCAGCGACAGCAGCGACAACAGCCGCCACGCCAGCGGCCCTTCGCGCATCGCGCTGCCGGGGCGCGAAGGACCCGCCACCACGTCGATGCCGGCCACCGGCGCACGCGCTTCCAGGGTCATGCCACCGTGCCCCGCACCCAGCGGCATGAACATGGGCAGGTCGCGGTTGGTGCAACGCACCTTGGCGGCAAGCTGGCGCAACTCGCTGCGGTAGGGCGCGCGCTCCAAGTCGACCAGGGACAGGTAGACCTCGCTGCCCACATAGCCGGACCGTGGGCCGTCGCGCTTGGCGCGCTCACTCACCAGCCTCGGCTCGCGCAGCGTGCTGAAGTAGCCAGCCGCGCCAGCAGGGTCGGGGTGGGGCACGTCGAACAAGGGCACGAACAGCAGCTCGTCGGTGTCGTTTGAGAAGCCGGTCACGCTGGCGACGTCGAATACCTCGAAGTCATTGCCCGCCAGTCGGTCTGGGATGACTTGGAACGCGGTGGCGCTGTCGTCCACCGCGATGCGCTCGGCCCGCCGCTCGAACAGGTTGATGGCCGGTACGCAGTGCAGCGCAAAGTTGGCTGGCTCGCCCGCGCCTTCCAGCGAGGGTTCGTAGCGGTCGAACAGCAGCACCAGTTCGAAGGCGTTGCCGGCGCACTGCGCAAAGGCCGGGGCCAGATCGCCGACGTCGATGAACAGGAAGCGCTGCGCGAACGCAAAGTACTCTTGCATCAGCCGCGTGCCCGAGAGGCCACGCAAGGTGACGGGCAGCATCGCTTCGTCGTCGGCATAGCCCACGGGACTGACATGCTCGGGGGCGATGAAGCGGCGCTGTACGTCGGCGCCACGCGTGGCCGGCCCGGCCAAGACCCCCACACAGCGGCACAGCGCCAGCTCGTGCAGCTTGAGCCCTACGTCCTGCAGCCCGCCCATGTAAAAGCGCAGGCTGGGCAGGGTGAGCTGCTTGAAGCTCATGCCCTCGGGCAGCTCCAGGCGCACGCGCACACCGCTTTTGGGGCGCTCGCGCAGCGGCAGGCCGCTGAGGTTGAGATCGGCAGCGCTCAGGAAGTACTCGACCTGCGCCACTTTCAGGGGTGTGAGCGTCACCGGCTGTGCGGTGCGGAACTCGCAGCGCGTGGGCCCTAAGGCCGTGCGTGGGCCCAACAAGCTGCTGCCGCGTGGCAGCGTGAAGCCGCTGAGCAGGTTGGGGTCGACCTCGGGCCGCAACTGGGCCACCAGCATCGATGGGGTGGGCGCGCCCAGGTTCGGACACACCATGTCCAGAAGGCGCTGCGCCAGCTGCGGGAACTCGGCGTCTTGCTTGAGCTGCACGCGCGCCGCCAAAAAGGCACTGCCCTCCAGCAGCCGCTCCACGTAGGGGTCGGCCACCTCCAGCCCTTCCATGCCCAGGCGGCCGGCGATCTTGGGGAATTCGCGCGCGAACTCGCCCCCCATCTCGCGCAGGTAGCGAAGTTCCTGGTTGTAGTACTTGAGTAGGCGGGGATCCATCTCGCGGCGCGTGGGTGGGGCGGCGCCTGGGGCCGGCGGCGCCGCGCGTCAGTTGGTGGCGTTTGGCGGGTTCTGGTTCCCGTGGGTGCCGCCGACGCCGCGACCTCAGCCGCGCAGGTCGCGCACGGCGGCCTGACCGGTGTCCACATCCACGTCGGCGCTGAGCAAGATTTCCAGCGGCACTGGCTGGTTCCACATCTGCCCCTTGATTGACAGGCGCAGGCTGGTGGGACGGCCACCGGCGCTCATGTCGTTCACGATCAGCACCTCCAGCGTTTCGGGCACGATGCGGGGCTCGAAGCGGATGATGCTTTGGCGGATCTGCGCCTCAATGACCGGGAACTGCACCACCGAAAACGAGTGCCCGGTGAGCGACAAGATGCCGTAGTTCAGCACCGACTCGCGCACATAGGGGATGCCCTCCCACAGCGCGGTGCGCTCAGGCTCATCGCGGTTGCGCGGGTCGGGTTCCTGGGTAACGGCGTTGAACAGCCACGACAGGTCGCGCAGCACGGCTTCGCGCAGCTGCTTGCGGCCCAGCACGCGCGCTTCCAGCGATTCCACGCGGGACGAGGGCTCATGGTCGGTCAAGCGGTCCAGCAGCGAGGGCTGGAGCCGATCTTGCGCGCCCAGGCCGGCCATCAGGCTTCGCTGGGCTCGGCCGAGGCTGTCGCGCCGGCGGTGTGCAGCTGGATGTCGCGCACCGCCATCACATCGTGGTCGCCCGCGTCGGTGGCGAATACGCGTTGCCCCAGGCCGAAGAAGCGCTCGCCTTCGGCGGGCAGCCATTCGGTTTTGCGCGCCAGCGCGATCAGGCCGTCGGCGCTGGCCTCCGAACCCGGGTAACGCGTGGGCACCAAGGCCACGCTGCTGCCACCGTTGGTGAAGCTGAGGTGGGCGGGCATCCACACGCAGTCGCGCAGGTCTTCGGGTGGATCGAATTGGATGCGCGTCAGCTGTGCCATCGGCACCCAGGTGTACTGGCCGTTGAGGCACACCTCCAGCACCGGCCCGAGACGCGAGTCGGCATCGGCCAGCCATTCGAAGGGACTGCCGTCCAGCGTCCCAGCCACCGCCGGCGCCGCCTCGTACGCCTGTGCAGCCAGCTCGGCGGCCAGGCCGTGTGCACCCTGTGCGCTTTGCTTCAGGGACTCGACCAGCTGCGCCAGCCACGCTTGGGGCTCGCCCAGCACGGTTGGCGTGCAGCGACCGGCAAACACCTGGGCGCGCACCAACTCGCTGCGAATGGCGTGCCCCATGGTTTCGCGCATTGGGATGGCGAGGGGGTCGAGGTCGGCCACCACATTGAGCTGGGTGTGCGCGCGTTCCCACTGGCCCAGCACGCTCAGCAACTGGGCCATGAAGGTGCGCAGCTTGGCGTCGGCCGGCTTGGCGCGCACCGCGTCGGTCAGGTGCGCCAGAGCGGCGCGCGGGTCACCCTTGCGCAGGGCGTCTTCAGCGGCTTGTTGGGGTGCTGGCATGGCGGTAGGGGGTGGGGGAGGTGCTGCGGGCTGAGCGGTTTGCGTTGCCGCCCTAGAAGCCGTGCCCACAGTCGGTGCAAAAGCGGGCTTGGCGGGCCACCGTCACGCCGCAGGCAGGGCAGCTTTTGTGGGTGCTGGCCATGTCAAAACCGCACTCGTGGCAGAAGCGACCGCCGAGGCTGGGTACCTGACAGTTCGGGCAGCTGGGGCCACTCTGGGCGTGTGCGGCAGGGGTGTCGGCCGCAGCGCGCCCCGCGCATTCGCTGCAACGGCCGGCGGCCTCGTTCCAGCAGGCGGTGTCCACCTGCTTGTTGCAGCGTTCGCAGCGGCGAAAGTGCGCGGCGGCCTGCGCCCGAGCCTCCTCCAACGCTGCGGCTTTGGCGCTGCTGGCGCCGGCATCTGCAAAGGCGCCGGTGGCCCGGCTGGCCTTTTGCAGGTCGGCAAACATGAAGGCGAATCGGCTCAGCCAGCCGGTCACTTGGCCTTTGCGGTAGGGCTTGAATGGCGTGCGGTGACCGCTGCCACAGCGCTCACAAAAGAACTCGAACTGGAAGCCCGCATTGAGGTCGGTGCTGCTGGTGCTCAGGTCCCGGTAATTGCTCAGGCTCAAGGTCGGCCCCTCACACCGGCGAGCCGATGTTCTTCATGGTGAACGCCCGCACCGTGCCTTGTGAGGCGGTTTTGGCCACCGCCTGTGCCGCGTTGGCGTGGGTGTACTGGGGTGCTGCGTTCTTGTAGACGTAGGCCAGTGAGCCGAATTCAGCGGTCCACTCCTCGACCATCTCGGTCATCGTGTCGGTCACTTGCACCCGCAGGGTGTAGTCCAGCAAGCGGATCTTCTGGATCGTGAACACCAAGGTAATGCCCGAGCTGGACGACCGCTGGTGGATGGTCAGCGTGCCCGAGGGGAACACGTCGCCCGCCTTCATCGAGTTCAGCATTTGCGTGCTGGCGATGTCGACGCGCTTGGTGAAGGTGAACTCGAAATTGCGGTTGCGGTCGAGCTCTTCGTACTCGGCTTCGCGCCGCGCCTCCTCGGCGCTGCGTGCGGCCTCTTCAGCGCTTTGCTCGACCTGGGCCGTTACGCCCTCCAGGGTGTCGAGCTTGTGGTTCAAGTCGTCCAACAGCGATTTGCTGCGGTGCTTGTAAGCCCTGTCGGCGCGCTTGCGTGCGGCCAGCGCCTCGGCGCTGCTGCCGGTGTTGGCGGCCCAAGCCTGCTCGCGCTTGCGATCGGCTTCGGCCAGGAGTTGGCGTGTAGCGGCGCCAGCTTCTTGCACGTCTTGCGCCAGGTACTTGGCTTTGGCGGCGGTGCTGGCGGCAGTGGCCAACTCGTTGCTGGCTTCGTTCCAGTGGTTGTCACGGGCAGCGGCTTTTTTGCGCTCGTCCTCGTTGTGCAACTGCCACTTCCAAGACTCGATCAAGACCTGCCCTTGGAAGCCCATCGACTCGGCCTCGCCCACCACCGGCACGCGGCTGGGCCGTAGCAGGATCAGATAAATGTCGGCGCTGGTGGAGGACATCAGATCACCGAAGCTGGGTGGAAGAACGGGGCGGTCGGCAGCTTGTCCTTGCCCAGGGTCTTCAGGTACATGATCTTGATGTTCTTGAAGTTCAACGTGTAGGTCTCGATCAGCTCTTTGTTGGGGCCGTCGTCCTGCGTTTCGATCGACACATCAGCGATGTAGCCCTGCGTGGCCGCGACCACAAAGCCAGGCTGGTGCACGGCGCGACCTTGCTGCTTGATGTGGAGCACGGTGATGGTGGCACTGGCCACCATCAGGTGGTTGTCCAAACAAAAGTGCAACTGAGACGAGCCCACGCAGAAGCGCTTCTTGAACGTCAACGGCTCCATCTTGATGGTGACCGGTTTGCCCAAACCCGCCATGGAGGCGGCCGCCGATGCCACCCCCCCAAGTCCCCGCGCCTTCGGCTTGGGGTCCTTGAGGGCGTGCATGCCCCATCCGAACTCCATCAGCTCGACCGAGCCCTGAAAGCCCTCCAGCAGGCCTTCGCCCACCACAGGGCCAGCCCCGGTGACCAGCTGCATGAAGATGTTGGAGCCGCTCATGGCGCAAGCGCTTCAGGGGTTGGCGATCAGGCCGAGGGCGAAGCGGTGCCCGCTGGGATGTCCCAGTTGTAGGTCTTGGCTGCGCCCAGCTTGCCGGTCTTGTTGTCTTGCGACTTGTATTCAATCTTGACGGTCTTGAAGACCATCTCAACCTTTTGTGTGACCGCGCCTTCTTCGGTGCCGGACATGGCGGCCTTGGTGATGAACACGCCTTCCATGGTCATCGTGAAGTAGGTTTCCGGGGTGGCACTTCCGGTGGTTTTCATCATCTGCAGCTCGACCTTGGGGAAGGCTTTGCCGGTGCAGATGTAGCCCATGATCACGGTCGACGAGGTGTCGAAGTAGTGTTCCCAGTTCATCTTGCCGGGGTTGGGCTTGCCGACGCTGGCGCCACCACCCTTGGTCCAGCTGGTTTCGGCTTCGACTTCCCAGTCCCAGCCCTGGATCTCGATCCACTTCTCTTTGCCCTTTTGGACGGACTCGCCGTCGGCCTTGTCAAAGAAGCTGATGAATGCATTCACTGCCATGATGATTTCTCCTGTTGAGCGTCAAATCGAGGGGCCACCGTGTATCAACCGCCCTTTTCGGACGGCAGCTTGGACACCAAGCGCAAAGACACGGTGAGGCCTTCGAGCTGGTAGTGAGGTTTGAGGAAGAACTTGGACTGGTAATAGCCGGGCTGGCCTTCCACTTCCTCGACTTCAACCGTGGCCGCCGCCAGTGGGCGCATGGCTTTGGTTTCTTCCGATGAGTTCATCGGGTCGCCGTCGACGTAGTTCAGGATCCAGTTGTTGAGCCAGTCCTGCATGGCGTCGCGTGACTTGAACGAACCCACCTTGTCGCGCACGATGCACTTGAGGTAGTGCGCAAACCGGTTGCAAGCAAACAGGTAGGGCAGGCGTGCGGCCAGCGCGGCGTTGGCGGTGGCGTCGGGGTCGTCGTACTCGGCCGGCTTCTGCAGCGACTGGGCGCCGATGA
>CAZAIR010000009.1:0-22272 GCA_964485225.1 uncultured Burkholderiaceae bacterium | reverse complement strand
GATGGCTGGCGCGGAAGGTGTCCCACAGGCTCAGCGTCGAGTAGTACACGCCGCCGGGGGCCTGGATCACCTCGCCCTTGGGGCCACGCACACGGCCGTCGACGTCGGCGATGTTGCTGGGGTGCAGCAGGGTGCGGTAGAGGGCCGAATAGAACAGCCGCTTGGTGCTGGCGTCGGCATCGATCTGGATGCGCGACAGCAGGCGGTTCCAGGCGGCGTCGGCCTTTTGGCGCGCGGCGTCGAAGCGCAGCTTGCCGATGGCATCCAGGTTGGCGCGCGCACCGGTCTCGTCCACGGTGGAGACGGCCACGCGGGCTTCCAACTGGCGGGCCTTGCCGAGGTCGAACGCCAGCAGCAAGCGCGGCGCTTTGTCGCCCTCGCGCGGCGGCAGCACGGTTTGCTCGGCGATCGGCTGGCTGAAGCGCACGATGAAGCTGGTCTGCCGCTCCACCCAGTTTTTGGCGTGCACGGTGCCGGTGATTTCACCGCGCACCGCGTTCACCGCGTGCTGGCTTTGCGTGACGCGCGGCCCGTCGCCAAACAGGATGCCGTGCTGCAGGTCCACCAGCACCTGCACGCGGCCGGGCTGGGCAAAGGTGTAGCGCTGGAAGGCCACGCGCTCGGTGGCGGTGAGGTCGACGCGCACGCCCAGGTCTTTGAGCGTGACGGCGTAATGGCCCGGGCGGGCGCGCTCGCTCGCCTTGTCGTAGGCGCTGCTGAAGTCGGTGGTCTGGGCCGTCCAGCGCTGGCCTTGCGCCGGCTGCAGCAGCACGTCGCCCAGGTCGCCGATGCCCACGCCGCTCATGTGCGTGTTCGAAAAACCCAGGATGCGCGGCGCGCGGTACTGGTAGCCGCCGCTGAAGCTCCAGCCTCGGTCGGCGTTGTCGGGACTGGGGAAGACCATGCCGAAGGGCACCGTGGCGCCGGGCGTCACGTGCCCCGTGCCGTCGGTGCCGATGAAGGGGTCGACGTGGCGGGTGAGGCTTTGCGTTTGGCCTTGCGCATGCGCGCACACCAGGGTGGCCAGCAGCAGGGCCGCGAGTGCTCTGGGCATCAGCATCCCAGCAGGAAGGTCAAAGGTTCGTGCAGGCGCTGGGCCCAGGCCACCTCGTTGTGGCCGTTGCCCTCGTACACACGGGTTTGGTAGCGCGGGCCGGGCACGAAGCCCTTCTCGGCCATCAGCGCGTCAATGCGCGGCTGGGCCTGGTCGTACAGCGCGTCCAGCTCGGTGGTGCCACGGTCCATCCACAGCTTCACCGTGTCCGGTGGCGGCAGGGCGCCGCGCAAATAGGCGATGGCGGCGTTGGGCACCTCGTCGTTGCGCTGGTGGATGCCGATCCAGTGCGTGCTCAAACACGCGGCGCCGCCGAACACCTGCGGGTACTCGGCCAGCGCGTAGGCGCTGATCAGGCCGCCCATGCTGGAGCCCATCAGGAAGGTGGCCTCGCGCTCGGACCGCGTGGCGTACTTCGCGTCGATGGCGGGCTTGAGCTCTTCCACCAAGAAGCGCAGGTAGGCGTCGCTGCGCGACTGGCCTTGCAAGCCCTTCTCGATCAAGCCCTGCCGGAAGGCCTCGGGCAGGTGCGGCAGGAACTTGCCCGGGAAGTACTCGGCGTGGCGGAACTTGCCGTTGTTCCACGGCCCCACCACGATGAAGTCTTGCACCCGGCCTTCGGCCATCAGGCGGGCAGCCGCCTCGTCCACCTGCCAGGCCTTTTGATTCCAGGTGGTGCTGGGGTCGAACAGCATCTGGCCGTCGTGCATGTAGAGCACGGCGTAGCGCTTGGCCTGCGGGTCGTAGCCCGGCGGGAGCCAGACTTCGACGTGGCGGGGGTCAACAAACTTCGACGGGAAGTTCGCCAGGCGCTCCACGCGCCCCGCGCGGGGCGTTTGCAAGGCCTGGGCCGAGGCGGCGGTGGGCATCCACAGCGGGGTGGCGATCAGCGCGGGCGCCATGGCCAAGAAGGTGCGTCGGGTCATGGGTCGGGGGTCTCCGTGGCGGTGGCGTGGCTGGCTTGGTGGAAGCAGGCGCAGATGAGCGCCCACAGGGCTTCGGCGTCGGCGAACCGGTCGCAGGGCTCGCCCTGCCAGGGGTCGGTGGGCGCGGCCTGGGTCGACTGTTGGTAGTGCAGCCACATCGCGTGGGCGCCCTCGCCCACCGCCATGGGCAGCAGTTCGGCGTTGAAGCTCAAGGCGCTGCCGGGCTCGGCGTGGCGCAAGAAACCGGCGCAGCAGGCCGTCCACATCGCGCGGTAGTGGTCCAGGTACAGGCCCGGGCGGTCCAGCGGCGTTTGCAGGCAGCCGCTGTTGCCAATGCGGCCGTGAAAGGCGCGCACCCGCTCGAACACCGGCTGCAGGCGGGCCATGCGCTCGGCGAACTCGCCGCCGTAGGTCAGCTCGTGGCCGGTGTACCAGTGGCTCAGGTCGGCGGTGAAGCGCAGGTCGGGGAAGCGCTCCACCCAGCGCAGCGTGCGCCAGATGTCTTGCGTGGCCGTGGCGCGGTGCGTCTCCACGAGCAACCGGTGCCCGTGGCGGGCCTGCGCTTCCAGCAGCGCGGCGGCCAGTGCGTCCATCTCGGCGTCGCTGTCGAAGCCCGTGCCCAGGTGCAGGTTCGTGTAGAGCAGGCCCTCGGCGCGGTGCTGGCGGGCCAGGGGGTCGAGCTGCTCGGGCCGGGTCACGCGGGCGATGCCGCTGGCGTCCAGGCCAGCGCGCTGGATGGCACCCCAAACGCCTGGTTCTTCCCAGGCTTGGGCGCCTTCATAGCCCTCGGCCTTCAGCAACTGCAGCTGCTCGTCCAGGCTGGCGCGCCAGCCACGCGAGGCCGGCGGCAACGCCAGCAGCGTGCCCAGGTGGATGTCTTTGCGCAGGCGCACAGCGCCCTCAGCGTGGTTCACAGGCGCTCAAGCCCGGTGCCACAGCACGGGGTTCTTCGGCGTGTCGATCACCGCCCCCTCGACCGCTCCGGGGCACCACTGTTGGCGATCGTTCTCTTGGATGGGGTTCAGCGCACGGCCCAAGCGCATGTTGGCGTCCATGTAGATCACGGTCATCACCGCGCGCGGGTTCTGCGACACATTGGCGCCGGCCTTGTGGAAGGTCCACCCGAGGTGGAAGCTGATCTCGCCCAGCTCGAACGGCCCGCTGTCGAACGCAAAGCCGTGCCTGGCCATGTTGGCGCTGATCTTTTCTTCGCTCTCGTCGCTGATGCCCAGGTCGCGCCCGAACTCGACCGACTGGCTGCGCGCATAAAAGCCCAGCGGGCCCATGTCGTTCGGCACCGCTTGCAGCGGCACCCAGGCGGTGATGGTGCGGTCGCTGGCCAGCGGCCAGTAGTACTGGTCGGCATGCGCCGGGGTGATGCCGCCGCCCGGCTCCTTGTAAAGCGACTGGTCGTGGTACAGGCGCACGCCGTCCACCTCTAGCAGCTCGGCGGCGATGCGCGCCAGGCGCTGGCCGCGC
This sequence comes from uncultured Burkholderiaceae bacterium, assembly GCA_964485225.1. GTDB lineage: Bacteria > Pseudomonadota > Gammaproteobacteria > Burkholderiales > Burkholderiaceae_C > Inhella. Next base: position 18,813 of record CAZAIR010000009.1, on the reverse strand, counting down.
ACGAACTCGGTGACCACGGCGCTGTGCTCCCACAGGTTCATGACCTGCAAGAAGGCCTTGTCGTAGGTGCTGCGTTCTTCCAGCGGCACCTGCTGGGTGTTGAGCGCGATGGTCAGCCGCGTGATCTCGGCGCCGTAATGCGCCAAAGTCTCGGGCGACAGCACGTCCTTGAGCTTGATGAAGCCGTCGCGGCGGAACTGCGCGATGTGGGCGGCGCTCAGGGCATAGGGGGTGTCGAGGTCGGTCATGGTTGTCGCAGGGTGATGACGCGCGTGGCGTCGATGACGCGCGGGTCGGTGGCTTGCGCGCCGCCAAAGATGAAGGGACCGGGTTCGGGCTTCAGCGCGCGGTAGCCGCCGTCGTAGTCCCAGGTGGTCACGTAAAGCCGTGCGCCGGCCAGGGTGGCGGGGTCGCCCAAAGCGGCGGCGGGTAGCGTGAAGGTGACGGTGCGCGCGACCGGATTGGCACTGATCTGCGCGCCGATGGGCTGCGCCTTGCCGTCACTCTGGCTGCTGGCACCCTCGGGGCCGAAGTGGGCGTTGCTCCAGCCGTGGGCGCGCACCCGGTGGTGCCAACGCATGCCCTCGGGCAGGCTGGCGAACTGGTCGGGCATCACGGTGGCGCCGCCGCCGCGGCCTGGCATCTCCAAGAACACGGTGAAGGCCACGTGGTCGAAGCCGTTGGCCGGGCCCCAAACGGTGCTGAAGTTGCGCAGCGTCAGCTCCACACGCAGGGTGCCGCCGGCGGACCACACGCGGGTGCGGGTCAGGTCCATCTGGCCGGGGAGGAAGCTCTCGTGGGTGGGGTAGCGGTAAGTGCCGGTCGGGCCGGTGTCGTCGCCTGCTGGGTCGGCCTCATCGGCCAGCAGCACCCACGGCAGCGCGACCTGGAAGCTGGCGGGCTGGGAAGCGATGCCGCTACCGGGCGACCACAGCACCGCGCGGTGCGGCACGGCGGGGTCGCTCATGCGGCCGGTGGGTACGGTGGCGGTGAAGCGGCCGTCGGCGCTCACCTGCACCGGTACGGCGCGGGCGAGGTCGCCGTCGATGACCAAGCGCAGGTCGGCATGGCCGGCGGTGTGGCCGCTCACCTGGAAGTCGCCCTGCACGGGCGTGGTGGGCAGTGGGTCCAGCTGCGGGGTGGCTGGCGTGTCGGCCAAGCGCTGCACGGTGTCGGTCTGCTGCCAGACCAAACCGCTGCGCGGTGCCAGCCGCAGGCTGATGCGGCCTTGGGCGCCCACCGTCACATCGCTGGCCGGGCCATGCAGGCTGAACAGGCCGCGCAGCACCGTGCCCTCGGGCGCGCCGGTGGGCAGGTTGTCGAGCAGCACCTCGGTGTCGGCGGTGTTGAACACCACCAGCGCGGCTTGCTTGTCGTAGGCCATGCGCCAGGCGATGGCGCCGGGGCCGCTGGGGCTGCCGGCCAGCATCTGGGGGTTGCCGCGGCTCAGCACCTTGTGGGCCTTGCGCAGCGCGGTCATTTGCGCCGTCAGGCGGTACAGCGGTGCGTTCGTGTCGAAGTGGTCGCGCCCACCGCTGCCATAGCCTTTGGCGAACATGGCGGCGCGCTGCTCAGTGAAGCCCTGCTCGGTGCCGTAGTACAGCACCGGGATGCCGGGCAAGGTCATGGTCGCCAGCAGCGCTTGCTTCATCGCGGCCTCGCTGCCGCCGGCCAGCCAGCGGTCCACGTCGTGGTTGTCGATGAAGCTGGGCAGCCAGTGCGGGCGGCTGTGCACTTTCATCATGGCGTCGATGCGATCGGCCAGCTGCTGTGTGGGCCGCCCGCGGGCGAACACGTCAACCATGCTGCCGTACAGCGGGAAGTTCAGCATGCCGTTCATGCGGGCTTCGCCCTGGGGTCCGCGCACGTAGCTTTCGATGCGCTCGGCCATCACGGTCTTGCCGGGCGCGTCGATGCCAAAGCCTTCGCCGAACACCAGAAAGCTGTCGCGCCCCGTGCGCCGCGCCACTTCGGCCATGCCAGGTGCTTTGGGGTCGCGGCTGTGCATGAAGTCTTCGAAGTATTCAGGCGGCACGTAGAAGGCGGTGTCCACACGGAAGGCGTCCACCCCTACGTGCTTGATCCAGTAGCCGTAGCTGTCGCGCAGCGCGCGCATCACCACCGGGTTGCTGGTGTTCAAGTCGTCGAGGCCCGACATCTGGTGCGTCAGTTCGTGCGCTGGGTTCTTGACGTCGATGAGAGGCGGCGTCCAGTGGTAGATGCTGGCCTTGCGGTCCGCCGCGCGGCGCGGGTCGTTCAAGTTGAACGGCCACTGGGTGGGCGCGCTGGTCGGCTTGGAGCGGGTGTTGGGCGTGTAGAAGCGCGTGGGGTCGGTCGGGTCCCAACCGCCCTCGTAACCAAAGTAGTTGCCCACGTGGTTCACGACGATGTCTTGCACCAGGTACATGCCGCGGCTGTGCAGGTCGTGCGAGAGGCGCTGGTAGTCGGCCAGGGTGCCGATGTGCGGGTCCACCTGCTTGAAGTGCTGCGCCCAGTAGCCGTGGTAACCGGTGAAGCCCAAGGAAGGGTCTACCCATTGGTTGCGCACGGGCGGCGTGAGCCACAAGGCCGTGGCGCCCAGGCCTTGGATGTAGTCCAGGCGTTGGCGCAGGCCGGCCAGGTCGCCGCCGTTGAAGCGGTCGTTGGAGCGCGGGTCGTAAGCGCCCACGCCTTGGTCGTTGTTGCGCGGGTCGCCGTCGGCAAAGCGGTCGGTCATCACGAAGTAGATGACCTGGTCGCGCCAATCGGGCGAGGGCACGTGCAGCTTGAGCGGCGCGGCCGAGGTGGCCAGGGCGGCGAACAGCAGGGGCAGGCTGAGGCGTTTTTTCATGTGGCGATCGGGTGCGGCGCGAAGGGCGTCAGTGTGCTCAAGGACTGCGCTGCAGCGCAGGCGCTTCGTCCCATCACTCGGCTGCGTTCGTGCAAAGGCATAGCGCCCACCGCCTTGGTCAGCAGCGGGCTCATGGGGCGACAGGCAGCAGCAGCGCCGCCCCAGGGGGCAGCTGCAGCGTGGCGCCTGCGCAGCGCGCGCCGTGCAAAGCCAGGCCTTCGGCGCCTGGGGTGGGCGCGGCGTCCAGCCGGTGCTGCAGCGTGTCGGGCCCCAGGTTGAAGGCGCACAGCATGGCGTCGTCCCCCCACTGGCGGCGCAGCACCAGCAATGGGCCTTCGGCCACCAACGCTTGCAGCGTGCCCAGGCGCAGGGCTGGGTGCTGGCGCCGCAGGGCGATCAAGGCGCGCGTGGTGTGCAGCATCGAGTGCGGGTCGGCCTCTTGGCGGTCCACCGCCAGCGGCGCGTGGGCGGCATCGGCCGGCAGCCAGGGCGCGATGTTGCTGAAGCCAGCGTGCGGTGCGTCCGCCACCCACGGCATGGGCGTGCGGCAGCCGTCGCGGCCTTCGCTCAAAGGCCAGTTGGCGATGCCGAAGGGGTCTTGCAGTTGCTCGAACGTGAGCCGGCTTTGCGGCAGGCCCAGCTCCTCGCCTTGGTAGACGAACACGGTGCCGCGCAGGGCCATCAGCAGCGCCATCCACGTGGCTGGCGGCAACGCGGTTTGTGCCGACTGGCTTTGGGTTACCCCACTCAGCGCGAACGAGCTGCCGGCATCACCGCCCCAGCGGCTGGCGACGCGCATCGCGTCGTGGTTCGAGAAGGCCCAAGCCGGCCAGCCGCTGTGATCCGCCCAAGGCCCCAACCGTTCCATCACCGCAGCGGCATCGGGCCGCGGCCCCAGGAAGGCGAAGGAGTAAGCGGTGTGCAGGCGCTGCGTGCCCTCGGTGTAGGCCTGCATGGCGCGCACCGGCTCCGGCCCGCCCAGCTCACCCACGCTGAACCGGTCGGGATATTCGTCCAGCAGCCTGCGCAGCCGCTCCATGAAGGCCAGGCTCTCGGGTTGGTCGGTGTTGAACTGGTGGCGCTGCATCAGCACCGGGCTGTCGCCGCGCTCACCCGGTGGCAGGGGCGGGTTGTCGCGCAGCAGGGGGTCGTGGGCGTAGAGGTTGGCGGTGTCCAGCCGGAAGCCGTCCACGCCCCGATCCAGCCAAAAACGGCCGACTTCCAGCACGGCGTTTTGCACGGCCGGACAGTGGAAGTTCAGGTCCGGCATTTGCGGCAAGAAGTTGTGCAGGTGGTACTGCTTGCGGCGCGGCTCCCAGCGCCAAGCGGGGCCGCCCATCCAGCTTTGCCAGTTGTTGGGCGGGCTGCCGTCGGCTTTGGCGTCGGCCCACACGTACCAATCGTGTTTGGGGTTGTCGCGGCTGCTGCGGCTCTCGATGAACCACGGGTGCTCGGCCGCCGTGTGGCTCCACACCTGGTCGATCACCACCTTCAGCCCGAACGCATGCGCGCGGGCCACCAGCGCGTCGAAGTCGGCCAGCGTGCCGAAGCGCGGGTCCACGCCGCAGTAATCGGTCACGTCGTAGCCGAAGTCGCGCATCGGGCTGGGGAAGAAGGGGCTGATCCACAGCCCGTCCACGCCCAGGGAGGCGATGTGGTCCAGCCGCTGCGTCAGCCCGGCCAGGTCGCCAATGCCGTCGCCGTTGGCATCGAGGTAAGAGCGCGGGTACACCTGGTACAGCACCGCGCCGCGCCACCAGGGCGCCGCAGGATCAGTGGTGGGCAATGCGCCTGCGGCGCCCGAAACGAGGGTCGACATGGCTGCGCAGTTTCGGCAAGCCCGCCCCGTCCCAGCCCCTGCCGCGCAACCGATACTGACTGTTTTTCAACACCAACACGCCGCCATGCCGCACCGCAAGGTGTCCTGGGAATCACTGCACCAAGGCCTGCACTCGGTGCGCCTGCTGCGCCTGCGCCTGCAGGCCTTCGAGGGCAGCCTGCACGCCCACGACGCGTTGGAGTTGACGCTGGTCGAGCGCGGCAGTGGCCTGCGCTGGGTGGGCGGCCGCATCGAGCCCTTCGAAGCCGGCGACCTGGTGCTGCTCGGCCCCCGCCTGCCCCACCAGTGGCACACCCGCGGCCCCCAGCCCGAAGGCGCTTGGGCCACCGTGCTGCAACTGATGCCCACCCCGCAGCTGGCCGCCCTGCCCGAGTGGCGCAGCCTCGCGCCCCTGCTGCAACGCGCCGGCCAAGGCCTGGCTTTGCAAGGCGACCTGCACGCCCGCACCGTGCGCGCCCTGCACACCCTGCCCGAAGCCCCCGGCATGGCCTTGCTGGGCGGCGCCCTGGGCCTGCTGGGCGAGCTGGCCGATGCCCCCGAAGGCCTGCGCCCGCTGGACCCCGTGGCCCCGCAACTGCAGCCCCGCGAGCAACCCCAGCAACGCCGCCTTGAAGCCCTGCTGGCCTGGGTGCAACGCCACCTAGGCGCCGAGCTGCGCACCGCCGACGCCGCGGCCCTGCTGCACGTCAGCCCCGCAGCCTTCAGCCGCAGCTTTCAACGCTTGGTGGGCCGCAGCTTCACCGACTACGTGAACGAACTGCGCGTGGCCGAAGCCTGCGTGCAACTGCGCCGCAGCGATCGGCCCATTGCGGAGGTGGCCCAGGCCTGTGGCTTCCTGACCCTGTCGCACTTCAATGCGCAGTTCAGGCTGCGGGTGGGGGAGACGCCGCGGGGGTATCGGGGGAGGGGGTGAGGGGGCGCTGAGTTCACATGGAGGTGAGGGACGCCCTCGCCTTCGTCTTGCCGAGCGTCAGTGCGCCTTGCTTGGATGAGCTTATCCAGGCGCAAGCCTCGTCCGCGGGCAGGTACTGCTTACTTCCTTACGCGCACTGGCTGGTGACATCGACCTGGCGGGTTCGGTACGAATAGCGAAAGACGATTTGCACCGCTTCATCGTCGCCTGACCGCCCCCACATCGAAACACCAAGCCGAGCAATCGCGGGGACGACGACGACCAATTCATCGCCATCGAAACCTTCCAAGCCTTGCCACGTGTACCGCTCCGCAAACTCATGCGGCCTCATCTCGGTGCGTGAAACCACCTGGAGGGGAACGTATGGGAGCAATGAGGGGTAGCCAAGGTACGGCCAATCAGGGCTCGATTCGTCCGGTGACATGAAGTCAATCGAGACGGGCTTCGAGTGGTCGCCTAAGAACTGGGCATTCACGCCGTCCATGACGGGGACCGTGTACCGAAGCTCACACCCGTCGTACCGCAGTCCGTAGAAGAGCGACAGTTGACCTTGGAGGTTGTTGCCCTTCGGCTGAGGCAAGCCTGCAGGCGAAAAGGTAAAGACGCGGTGCAGGGGCTCTGGCCCAAAGCCTTGCCCGTCGAACGTTTGCTCCAACGGGCCGCCAAAGTACGCCGCACCAAAGCCTTCTGCCGGTCCGAAGTGAAGCACCGTACCGCTTGAAAAGATCACGGGCCAAGAGAGGGAGTCGGGTGTCATCTGAAAGGCCTAAGTTGTTCTGGCGCGGCCACGAGGGCAGCGAAGGGAAAGATCGCCAGTACTGAGTGTTGAGCTGTTGGCCGCTGCACTCACCACGGCCAAGGTAGTGGCCGGGATCGCTGATGTTGCGGCGATGGCCGGGAACGCCGCGCTGAAGGGTTTCATGATGCTCAACGCTGAGGCTGAGCTGAGACCGGCAGCTCAGCCTTCAGCTTCTGTATGAACCGGTGCAGGTGCGGATCGGTGCGGCCATAAGGAACCTCCAAGAAATGGAACCAGCGCACGCCATGGAACTCGCCCTCGTCGTGCTGCAGCACCTGGCCGCGCTCCGCTCGCACGACGTACCAAAGTGAAACGTCCGTGTGTCCCGCAGTCAGACCCACCGTGTCAGTCGTTGTGATCATCAGTGGCGGACCAACCGCATGGGTAGCTTTGAACCCGAGCTCTTCGAGCAACTCGCGGGCGACCGTTTCGCGAGGATGCTCTCCCGGCTCAACGTGCCCGCCAGACGGCAACCAGAGTTGCGCGTTCTTGTGATCCACAAGAAGAATGTGCTCGCCATCCACGACGGCGAAGTACGACACAAGGTGCTTGGGCGGCGTGGCAGGCTTGGCCAAGCGGCACAGTTCAATGCCGGATTCGACCCATGCCAGAGCGGCCTCACGGTGCTCCGCCTCAAGCGCGTCGCCCGGAACGATGCTTTCAATCTCGGAAAAAATCTGCTGGCGCATGGCGGTGAGTTCTAGTCGCCCGCAGGGGCGGTGTTGATGCGGCATCAAGTGAGTCCAGGCCCGCTCGAACGGGCTGATGCGGACCGCACAGGCGAAGAGCCTACCTGCGCCATTCTTTGTGCCACGTGGCTGCATCGAGGCGCTCGAAAGCGGCATGGACCGCCGACTGCTGGGGCCTCCAGTCAACCTCGCCAAGCCTGCATGCAAATGCGCCGCAACGACCGCCCGATCGCCGAAGTGGCCCAGGCCTGTGGCTTCGTGAGGCTGTCGCATTTCAATGCGCAATTCAGGCAGCGGGTGGGGAAGGACGCCGCGCCGAAGGCTGACATGAGGCTCAGCGCTGGCGCTTCGCTTGGGGATAGGCCGAGCAGCTTTGGATGATGACGTTCGCGACCGATGCGCTCGCGGGCAAGAAGGTGTGCAGGTGCTGAACTTCGACCTTGGTGCTCACCCAGCTGGCGCTGACCTCCGAGTCAGCAACCACACCGTCGTTCGGCTCCTCGCCGAATGGCGACAAGCGCCCCCGCGGGCCGGCGACGCCCACGATCGCGGTGGTTGGGATCGTGAGTGCCCCTACGGAGGACATGCGCTCGGGCGAGGCGAGCAGCTGGCCACAGTCGCCCGTCAGAAGCTTGAACGCCCAGCGGGTCTTGAGCTTGGCTGCAAGGCGCGAGCTCGACATCGGCGATCCGATGAGGAAGACATGGTGGGGCTGCGCAGTGCTTGGCGGCAGGCCTGCGAGTGCGGCACGCAACAGGACGCCGCCGAGCGAATGCCCCGCCACGACATACGGGCCTTGCTTGGCGATGTGCTCGATGCGGGTGCGAAGCCGGCGCACGATGGCATCGAACGGTTCCAGCGCGGCCACGTAGCCAAACACGGATGTTGCGAACCCCGCTTGGCGCAGCCTGCGAAGCATCGGCCATCCCGACAGCGGTGAGCGGCCCATGCCGTGGACGTAGAGAACCTGCATGGGTGGATCAGGTGAATTGCGGTGGCGCACAGGTGCAGCCGGCGCAAGCCAGCGCAAGCTCGAGCCCATCACATGTGTCGCTGCCGTGGCAGCAACGACGTGTCAAAGGTCGATCGCGGCTGGGCATGGCAAGGGTTGGGTGGATGAGGTCGGTCTTGACAGGGACTTGTCCGGAGCGGCGATTCGCGGTTTGAGAACGATGCGCCTGCCGGTACGTCCAGCTTGCATGGTGCTTGGGCATGGATGCCCGCAATCCCTCAGTCGAGTCGCGCTCGAATGGCTTGCTGCCTGCCACGCAAGCAGAGAGGCTAGCCATCAACGGCTTCGCGCCAAGTGCTTGCATCGAGGCGTTCGATTGCGGCGTTGATCGCCAGTTGTTGGGTTTGCGAGTCGGTCTTCCCGGGGTCGCGCGCGGCATCGAAGAGCTTGCCGGAGAGCACAGAGCCGATCGCGTGCACAGCGTCGTGCCTCGTCAGCCCCTGGGCCTGCAGCCGCGCCGCGGCACGGACAGCGGGGCCAAAGCCCATGGCGATCTGGTTTTCAACCATCAAGTGGAAGACCGCGTGCAACTTGGCATGACCGGATTTCAGGCGATGAACCATGTGGAACGTGGCGATGGCGCGCAGGCGCTCGTGCTCGGGCAGATTGAGCCACTCGCTCGGTTCAGGGGCGATCTCGGGGTTGTAAGAAGTCTCATGGGGCACGGGCTCGTCCAACCATGTGCAGTGGTGGTCCGCGCAGCTTAATGAATGCGCTGTGTGGACCTGCCCAAGGCCCAGGGAGGCGGCACAACACCCGTGCACCCTGCTTGCTGTTCGACACAGAATCGTGCGGTGGTGATCGGAGCGCCTGCCTTGGCGCGACGACCGCCCTGAGATTGCATCGTTGGGGCCGCGGCACAAGACAGAAGCAGCCGTGGCCGTTTCCTCTCGTGTTCAAGGACCGCATGCGAACTGTCGCCGACGCCCCCGCTCGCCAGGACACCACCGACATTGCCATGCAGGTGGGCTTTGCGCAATGCGTGGCGGCCTTGCGGCGCGCGCTGTACACCACGCCCGCCGGCTGGGCGCTGGTGGCCTGGATGTGTTGGGGCGCTGTGCCGCCGCTGATGCTCGGGCTGTGGGTGGGTGGCTTCGCCATGGTTTGGGCGGCCAGCTTGGGGCTGGTGATCGCCATCGACAGGCGCGGCGCGATGAAGAGCCGGGATGCGCCTGTGCTGATGGCCGTGGCGGCGCTGGACGGCATGGCCTGGGGCTCGGCGATGGGGCTGTTGGTCGGCTTTGCGCCGGCGCTCGACCCATGGCTGTGTGCGGTGCTGTGCGGTGTTACCGCTGTCAACGCGCCGGTTTACATGAGCTTCATCCGCGCCTATCGCGTGCAGGTTGGGGCCCTGTGGGTGGCGTCTCTCGTGGGTGCTGCGCTGTCGCCAGCGCCTCACCCCGTGTCGCCCTTCTTCTTGGGCGGGCTGACGCTGTTTTTGGGGCTCATCGTTTACTACATGAACCCGATCGCGCAGCGCGTGGTGGAAGGCATCCGACTGCAATTGGCCAATGCGCAACTGACCCTGGAATTGCGTGAGGCGCTGGCCTTGGTGGAGCGAGATGCCGCAACCGATGCCCTGACCGGACAGCCCAATCGCCGCGCACTCGATGTGCTGTTGGCGCAGCAGATCGAGGCTGCCAATGGCAACGCAGGCCTGCCCTTGTCTGTGTTGCTGCTCGACATTGACCACTTCAAGCGCATCAACGACGTGCACGGCCACGGCATTGGCGACGATGCGCTCCGCGCATTCGCCCGGCGCGTGCAAAGCCAGCTGCGGGAGGGCGATGTGTGCGCGCGGTATGGGGGCGAGGAGTTCGTGGTCGTGCTGCCCGACACGCCCCTGCCGGTGGCGCTGCAGGTGGCTGAGCGCTTGCGCAGTGCGATGGCCGAAACCCCTTTGCTCAAGGCCCCCTTGCTGCCCGTGACGGTGTCGATCGGCGCTGCGCAATTCGAAGCTGGGCAAAGCGCCGCTGCGCTGTTGGACCTTGCCGATCAGGCCGCCTACGCGGCCAAGCGCGCAGGCCGCAACCAGGTGCGCCCCCTGCTTGCCGAGGTTCCGCCCGGCACGGCGCTCAGCCCCAGCGTGCCCGCCCAGCGGGCCTTGGCGCGTCGGCGTGGCTGAGTGAAGCCCGTTGGGTCGCAGCCTCACTCATTTCGCCAACGAACTGCGTGTGGCCGAAGCCTGTGTGCAACTGCGCTGCAGCGGCGGTCGGTGAGCACTGGGTGGAGGCGGAGGGCGCCTGCGGGCTGCACCGCAAGGCACAAGACCCCGACACCGCACGAACACTTCAAGCGCCCCGGTTATGCCGGGCCCCTCACCGGCGCCAACGCACGCAGCCAGCAGAGAAAATCGCCGCCCCTGGTCGGCTAGACAGCCCATCCCCCAACCCCCAACAGGTGCCGTCAGCCCCCCCATGACCAACGCCCCCTACACCAGCCTCCCGCAATGGCCCAACGCCTACCCGGCCAGCGGGGCCAGCGCCACCCTGAAGTCCGTCAACGAGGATTTCGTGGTGACCGAACTGCCGCTGCAGCTCCCCTCGGGGACGGGTGAGCACATCTGGTTGGAGGTTGAGAAGAACGGCGCCAACACCGACTATGTGGCTCAGCAGCTGGCCGTGGCCGCGGGCGTGCAGGAGTGGGACGTGGGCTATGCCGGCCTGAAGGACCGCTACGCCATCACGCGGCAGTGGTTCAGCATCTATTTCCCGAAGGGCGAGACGCCCGACTTGGCCCAGCTGCAGCACCCAGAGTTCAAGGTGCTGAGCCAGAGCCGCCACGTGAAGAAGCTGCGCCCCGGTGACCTGCAGGGCAACCACTTCCGCATCGTGCTGCGGGACGTGACGGGTGACCGTGATGCCGTCGAGGCCAACTTGAAGGCCGTGGCGGCGCAGGGCGTGCCCAACTACTTTGGGGCGCAGCGCTTTGGCTTTGATGGCGGCAATGTGGAGCAGGGCCGGGCCATGCTGGCGCGCGAGATCCGGGTGCGCAACCCGAAGAAGAAGGGCATCTACCTGTCGGCCGTGCGTTCGTTTGTGTTCAACGAGGTGTTGGCGCTGCGCATCCAGCAAGGGCGGTGGGGCCAGACCTTGCCGGGCGACGTGATGGACGCGGCGGGCCGGCCCACCGGCCCCTTGTGGGGCCGCGGCCGATTGACCACCACCGACGCTGCGCTGGCGCTAGAGAGTGGCGTGGCTGAGCAGCATGCGGGCCTGTGCGACGGCATGGAACACGCCGGTCTGGAGCAGGAGCGGCGCGCGCTGGTGGTCAGCCCGGAGAACATGCGGTGGTTGTGGCCGCAAGCCGATCAGTTGATGCTCAGCTTCGCGTTGCCGGCAGGGACCTATGCCACCTCGGTGCTGCAGGAGATCTTGCGCACCACCGAGCCCGAGCGGCACACCGAGGACGAGCCCGCGGCTGTGGAGTGACGGGCTGCGGCACTGCGCTGCCGCTCGAGGGCACGCTGTACACCCCTTGGTGCATCACGCCCGGACGGTGCCGGCCTGCAGCGCATCCCAGCCTGCATCCGGGGCTCGTCCTTGGCCCCGTTTGGCGATATCGGCCGCCGTGGTGGGGCCGGTGCGGGGGCGGGCCCGGCGCTCGCCGCCGGCGTTCAACCATTCGCCGAAGGAGCTGTCGTGGACTTCGACGCCTGTCAGCGGCGGGCACATGTGCCGCCCCACCGACTGAGCCTCGGCGGGGTTGGCGCGGTAAAGCGTCGGCGGCAGGGGGCGGGTGGGCTTGTAAGCAGTCATGTCTGCACTGTGGCCAGTGGGGCTGCAAAAGCCCAGTCCCCCTGACGGGGGATGTGGTGCGCCGTGCTCCCCCAAAGGAGGGTGCCCACCAAAGGGGGATGGTCGTCGGCATGTGGGTTCGACACCATGTGGGCCATGAATGCCGAACACCGCACCGTCATCCCTGTTCCCGCCTGGGCTGTGAAGGCCTTGCGCGAGCGTCGGATCCAAACCAACCCAGCGTCGGCACCGGCCAGGCCTTTGCCTGCTGACCCGCCCGCTAACCTGCCGGGACTGCAGGTGACGCCATGCCCCTTTGAGGCTTGGTTGGCCGCCGGCGGTGATCGCCGGGAAGCCCCTCGCAGTTGAAGGCCCCTACTGCAACCACAGCGCGCTGTTGAACACCCAACTGCGGCGGATTTCGATCACGTCGTAATCGTTCGCCAGCGCCGGTGAAAAGGTCGCGAAGGGCAGCTGCTGCTGCACCAGGCGGCGCACGGCCTCATCAACCTCGCGCGAGCCGCTGCCCAGGGTGAAAGTGACCGATTCGACCGAGCCATCGCGCCGGATGGCCACGGTGACCAGCGGGGCCGTGTGACGCGTCTGCGCCAGCGCGCGCACCAGCTCGGGCGGGGTGTTGAGTTGGATCTTGCGCGCCCAGGCTTCGGCGTACGCGACCAGCTCGGCATTCGGGTCGGTGTGGCCCAGCAGCCGCGCGCGGCGCGCGCTTTGCCACGACAAGGGGAGCGCGCTTTGCGCCTTGGCCGCGGCTTCGCGCTGGGCGGCCTCGGCATCCAGTTGCTGGCCGATGGCCCGCTTCGCGGCTTCACGCCGCGCGTCGTCGGCCGCTAGCTCAGCGGCCTTGGCGGCGGCCAGCTGGGCTGCTGCCTTTGCGGCGGCTTCCACACGAGCGGCTTCGCGCTGTTGCGCTTCACGCTGGGCGGCTTGCTGACGCTCGACCTCGCGCTGTTGCGCTTCACGCTGGGCGGCTTGCTGACGCTCGACCTCGCGCTGCTGTGCTTCGCGTTGCGCGGCTTGTTGACGCTCGACCTCGCGCTGTTGCGCTTCGCGTTGCGCGGCTTGTTGACGCTCGACCTCGCGCTGCTGTGCTTCACGCTGGATCGCCGCCAAGCGTTCGGCTTCGCGCTGTGCCGCCGCGGCCTCTTCCGCTGCGGCGGCTTTCGCGGCTTGCTCGCGTGCGGTGGCTTCTCGGGCGGCCGCTTCGGCGGCTGGGTCGGGTGGTGTACTGGCCGCGCGGGCTGGGGCACTGGGTTCGGCGGTGGCGATCAGCGCGGGGCCTTCAGGGGCAGGGGCAGGCGGTGCGGTGTCGGCGGGCGCGATCGTGGCTGACTGGGGGGTGGCGCTGCGTGCTGTGGGGGGCTTGGGCCGCGCTGCGACGCTTGGCGCGGGCGCGGGTGCCATGGCGGAGGGGGCATCGGCCGGCGCGCTGCCCTCGGGCACAGCCAGCAAAGCAGTGCTGGTGCCAGAAGCAGCCGGTGCAGGGGGTGCTGGCACAACAGGCGCCAGCTCGATGCGCAGCGCTTGGGTCTCAGCGGTCCAGGGTGCGCTGCGGCTCAGCCCCAGGCTGGCACCACCCACGGCCAAGCTGAGCAACAGGGCGTGCGCCGCGAGCGAGCCCAGCAGCGCGGCAGGCAGGGGCCGGTGCGCAATGGCACGGCGCCAGTGGCCCAGTACGCCGATGGCGGGCGTTGGATCGGCCCAGTCCGTCACGCTGGCAAAGCACGGCGTGGCTGCTGCGGCGGGGGCGCCGGCTTGGGAATCTTGCATGGGCCCTGGACGCGGGACCTGTCAGCGCGGCGGTTCGAAGCCGCTGGCCACCCAAGCCTCGGCGCCGGCCTTGGTCAGCTTGTGGTGAGCCGGTACGCGCACCTGCGCCAGGCGGTTGCCGGCGGCGTCGTCGGCGCTGAGCAGGGCGTAGGGCTCGTCCTCCGAGGGAACGATGTCCAAGCTCACCTTGAGCCAAACGCCGTCCTGTGCCACGTACAGCGACTTGTGCAACTGCGCGCGCAGCTGCTGCGCATGGCGGTTGATGACCTCGGTGGCGGTTTTCACCAAGGTGTTGAAGGTGTTGCCATCCAGCGGCTTGGGGTTCTTTTTGTCGCGCCCCATGGTCCAGGGGCCAACCAGCGCGGGTTCGGCTTGGCCGTCGAGGTACATGGCCACGGCCCAGCCTTCGTCGTCTTCGTTCTTGATGACCTGGGCCGTCCAGCCCTTGTCGCGCCAGCGGCGGGCTTCCTGGATCAGCTCGACTTCGTCGCCGCCGCTCACGCCAGGCCCTCCTGCAGCGGGTGGGCCTGGGCGCTGCCCAACTTCGCGTCGGCCAGCCGGGCCAGATCGGTCTTTTTCATGCTCATGGGGGTCTGCGTTGGGGCGCGTGTTGGCGCTGGATGGCGTGACATTCTCCGCCCCGGGGTGGGTTGTTCCGTGCTGGCCTACGGCTTGCCGCGCGGTAGGCTCCGGGCATGTTCGTCCACTTGCTTGCCTCTTGACCGCCAAGTTGGCGCCCCTGGCCGCCGTGCGCCACCGGGTGAAGCTCGGTGTGGCCTTGCCTTTCAGCGTGCGCGGGGCCGATGGCACCTTGCTGCTGGCGCGCGGCCAGGTGATCGAGTCGGAAGAGCAAATGCAGGCCCTGGTCGACCGCGAAGCGGTGGCCGACCTGAGCGACCTCGCTGGGCCCAGTGCCGACCCCCGCAGCGCCCCGCCGGCTTCGTTGCCCGGGCTTTGGGGTGCGGCCATGGACCGAGCCGGCCGGGCCCTCAAAGCCAGCGTGCACAGCAGCTTCGTGCAGCAACTGGACGAAGCTGCGGTTCCCTTGTTGGCGCTGCTGGCGCGCAGCCCGGACTTGGCGCTGTTCCAGATCGTGCGCCAGGAAACCAGCCCCAACCCCTATGGCGTGAAGCACACGGTGCACGCCGCGCTGACCGCGCACCTGGCGGCCGTGCGCATGGGGGCCTCGCCCGACGAGGTGCGCCGCGCCTTCATGGCGGCGTTCACCATGAACTTGTCCTTGATCGAGTTGCAGAACCAGATGGCGCAGCAAACGCGCCCGCCGTTCCCGAAGCAGCGCGCCGCCATCGACGCCCACCCGATCGAGAGCCGCGAGCTGCTGGCCGCCAACGGCGTGACCGACGCCGATTGGCTGCGCGCCGTCGCCGAGCACCACGAGCTGCCCGGCGGCAAGGGCTACCCGGCCAAGCTGGCCAGCGTGGCACCGCTGGCCATGCTGGTGAACCGCGCCGACATCTTCACCGCCAAGCTGGCCATGCGCGCCGCCCGCACCCCGCTGGCCGCCGACCGCGCCGCGCGCGACCTGCTGCTGAGCGACAAAACCCAACCCGCCAGCGCCGCCATCTTCAAAGAGTTCGGCATCTACCCGCCCGGCACCTTCGTGCGCCTGGCCTCGGGTGAGATGGGCGTGGTCATCGTGCGCGGGGCCACCCCCAACACGCCGTTGGTGGCGGCGCTGGTGGGCAAGACGGGGCAGGCCTTGGTCGACCCCGTGCGGCGCGACACCACGCAGGCGGGCAACGCCATCACCGCGGTGCTGTCCGAGAGCCACCTCAAGATCCGGCTTCAGCCGGAAAAGCTGGCGGTGCTGACACTGGCTTGATGCGCAGCGATCAGGGCTTCAGCGCCCGGCCCTCGCGCACGCTGCGCAGCAGCGTTTCAACCAGGTGGGTGGTGTCTCGGGTTTCGGCCTCGGTGGGCCACAGCGGGTTGGGGGCCTCGCCCCGCACCAGCGCTGCAAAGGCCTCGGCCTCCAGCTGGAAGCCGTTGCCCGTGGCCACCGGTTCCCGGTGGCTGCCATAGCCGCTGGGCTCGAACACCTCGATCCAAGCCTGGCTCTCGTCCACATGGTTGTGGAAGCCACAGGCCAGCACGCCCCGCTCGCCCACGATGCGCACGAAGCGGTGCGGGTGGCTGTCGAAGCGGCAGGCCAGTGTGGCGGTCAGTCCATCGGCCCACTGCAAGCTGGCGGCCAGGCCGTGGTCAACGCCGCCGCGCTCGTGCGCCAGGGCCTGCACATGCTCGGGCAGGCCACCGGCCAGCGCGCGCATCAGGCTCAAGGGGTAGACGCCCACATCCCACAGCGCGCCGCCGCCTTGCTGCGCGTGCAGGCGGTAGTCGTCCGTCCGTGTGAGCGGGAAGCCGAACTCACCCGATACGTGGCGCAGCGCGCCCAGTTCACCACCGCGCACGCGCGCCAGCAGCGCCAGCGTTTGCGGCTGGAAGCGGTAGGGGAAGCCTTCCATCAACACCCGGCCAGCCGCACGCGCGGCGGCCTGCAGCGTGTCCACATCGGCCGCCTGCAGCGCCAGCGGTTTCTCGCACAGCACGTGCTTGCCGGCGGCCAACGCGCGCAGGCACCAGGGCAGGTGCTGGTCGTTGGTGAGCGGGATGTAAACGGCGTCGATCTGCGCATCGGCCAGCAGCGCCGCGTAGCTGGCCGCCACTTCCGGCACGCCGTGCGCCTTCGCAAAGGCCTGGGCGCGCGCCGGGTCCCGGCTGGCCACCGACAGCACCTGCACGGCTTGCGACGGCGCCACGCCCGCCACGAACTTCGCAGCGATGCGGGCGGCGCCCAGGATGCCGATGCGCAGAGGTTTCATGCGCCCAGTTTCGCCGCGAAGCAGGGGGGCTCAGGGGTAATCGCTTTCGCGCTGGTGACGGATGGCGCCGATATGGACGCGCGATGAGGCCTTGATCTCGTAAAGGACGACGCAGCCGCTGGCCCCGAAGTGAACGATCAACTCGCGCGTGAACGGGCTGGCTGTCAAAAACTGACAGGCCTGGCGGATTGCTTCGATCGCCCTCATCGGGACGTCGAGGACGCCAGTCGGGTTGTTCAACTCGCGTTCAAAGGCGTGCTCAAACAGCCTTTCGAGATCCTCTTCGGCCTCACGGCTGAAGACGACCAGGTAACTCATGCAGAGGGCTTCTTTTGGCGCGCTCTGGCGGCGGCCACTTTGGCTTCCAGCTTCGCGATGACGGCATCAGCGGGAACCCAATCGCCGGCCGCCTCGGAGCGCGCGATGGTCGCAAGGCCGCGCCGCACGAATTCGGATTGATCCCGGCGGCGGGCGACCTCTGTGCGTACGGCGCTCTCGACCAAAGCGGCAATCGTTTCGCCCGATTCGAGGGCGCTTTCGATCTCGTCGCGGAACGCGGGCTCGACGCGAATGGGTGGGATGGTTGCGCTTTTCATGCGGCCAACGTATCGCATTTGCGATACGTCGTCCATCGCGTCGTTCAGCCGTTCACCGCGCCTTCATCAAGCGCTCAAGCAGCGGGCTCAGGATGGCCAACAGCACACCGGCTCCGATGGCGAAAGCCGCCAAGAACGGGTACAGGCTGTAGCCGCTGCCGCGCAGCAATTGCTCCATCACGCCAGCCAGGTAGTTGGCGGCGGCGCTGGAGAGGAACCACACGCCCATCATCAAGCTCACCACCTTGGCCGGGGCCACGCGGCTGACCATGGACAGGCCGACTGGGCTCAGCATCAGCTCGCCCAGGGTGTGGATGAAGAACACCATGGCCAGCCACTGCATGCCGACTTTGACGCCGGTATCGGCCAGGCCTTGCGCCATCGCCATCACGATGAAGCCGAGGCCCAGCACCACCATGCCCAGGGCTTGCTTGAGCGTGTCGCCCAGCTTGAAGCGGCTTTGGTCGAGGCGCGTCCACAGCACGGCGAACACGGGCGCCAGCGCCACGATGACCAGCGGGTTGATGGACTGGAACCACGAAGCCGGCACTTCGAAGCTGCCGACCATGCGGTTGGTGTTTTCGTCAGCGAACAGGGCCATGGTGCCGCCGGCTTGCTCGAAGCCGGTCCAGAAGGCGATCACGAACACCATCACGATGACGATGGCGATCACGCGGCCCCATTCGGCGCGGTCCATGGGCGCGTGGCTCACGTCTTTGGCGTCGGGCTTGACGATGAGCCAGATCGACCCGCCGACCAACGTCAGGGCGCTGATGGCTTGCACGGCGGTGGGCAGGGCGCTGAAGGCGGGGCCGACGAGCTTCCAGAGTTGGATCGCGCCCACCACAAAGGCGGTGCAGCCGGCGGTCCAGGCGGCCAGGCGCGGCAGGTCGGCCATGGTCACAGGACCTTGGTCGGCCATCAGGCCGGCGCGGCCCAGGGCCTTTTGTTGCCACAGGAACTGGCACAGGCCGATGAACATGCCCACGCCGGCGGCGCCGAAGCCCCAGTGCCAGCCGAGCTTCTCGCCCAGGGTGCCGGCCACCAGCGGGCTCAGGAAGGCGCCCAGGTTCACACCCATGTAGAAGATGCTGTAACCACCGGCGCGGCGGGGGTCGTTCTCGCCGTCGTAGAGGTCGCCCACCATGGCGGTGGTGTTGGGCTTGAAGAAGCCGTTGCCCACGATGATCAGGCCCAGCGCCACGTGCAGCAGCGGTTCAAAGGCCATCGCGAAGTGGCCCAGCACCATCACCGCGCCACCGATCACGGCGGCCCGGCGCTTGCCCAGGTAGCGGTCGGCGAAGGCGCCGCCGATCAGTGGCGTCAGGTACACCAAGCCGGTGTACATGCCGTACAGGGCCAGCGCGTTGTCGCGGCTGTAGCCCAGGGCGTTGACGAGGTACAGCACGAGCAGGGCGCGCATGCCGTAGTAGCTGAAGCGCTCCCACATCTCGGTGAAGAAGATCACCTTGATGCCGGGGGGCTGGCGCAACGCAGTGGTGGGGGTGGTGTTCACGGGTGGCTCCAAAAGCAAGGCGGCCGCTGCTTGTGGCGGCGGCCGCGTGAAGCCGGCATTGTCCCTGTGCCTAGCAGGGGTTTTGTTGAGGGTCAGCCCGGGGGCATAGCGCACCACAGGGTGTGCGATCCGGCGCTCGGCGCCTGCTTTGGTCTTGTCCGCGCAGGCTCACAAGGCGCTTGACGACCGGGGTGTCGCCACCCGTTGTTGTGCTCAGCGGCGGCCGCACATGAAAAAGCCCGCACGAAGC
>CAZAIR010000008.1:0-22379 GCA_964485225.1 uncultured Burkholderiaceae bacterium | reverse complement strand
ATGGGCAGCGACACGATGGCCGAGTTCCGCCTCGTGGGCCGCAATCTGCAGCTGATCGCGATCAACAACAAGTTCCGCGCCAGCGGCGAAGGCAAGCGCGCTGTGCAGCAAGCTTTCTCGCCGAGCCTGCTGGGTGCTACCGCGGTTGCCAGTGCCGACCACGCCGAGCGCAAGAGCTTCCTGGTGGACGCCAGCTTCCTGCTGAGCGACATCCCCGGCTACAGCACGCGTCTGGAGTTCGCTTACCGCCTGCCCTACGCGCCCGACCGCAACAACAGCTCCTTCGCTGCCGCCCGCGCCGATGAAGGCCTGTCGACCCTGACCGCGCGCATGCACTTCGCCACCCCGCGCATCCCTGCCCCGCCGTTGATGCCCACCCCGGTGCCGATGCCCTCGCCGCCGCAGGCCACCCCCGATCCGCGTAGCTTCTTCGTCGACTTCGTCTACAACTTCAAGGCCCTGCCCGAAGTGCCGATGGCGGTGCGCCACATCGACCCGCGCCTTGGTCACTTCATGGAGAGCTACACCGACCTGGACGCCGACCTGAAGGCCAACCCGCGCGTGCACATGCTGACCCGCTGGCGCCTCGAGAAGAAGGATCCGGCTGCCGCGATGAGCGAACCGGTCAAGCCCGTCACCTTCTGGATGGACAAGAACATCCCCCAGCGTTATCGCGCTTCCGTGGAGGCCGGCATCCTGGAGTGGAACAAGGCCTTTGAGCGCATCGGCTTCAAGAACGCCATCGTGGCCAAGCAACAGCCTGACGACGCCGAGTGGGACAACATGGACGCCAGCCATGCGTCGATCCGCTGGTTCGTCGGCGCTGATGTCGGTTTCGCCATCGGCCCCAGCCACACCGACCCGCGCACCGGCGAAATCCTCGATGCCGACATCGGCATGAGCGATGTTTTCGCTCGCGGCTCACGCCGCTTCATCGTCGAAGACGTGGCCGCCAGCAGCACCGATCGCCTCGCCCAGCTCAGCTTGAGCTGGAAAGAGGGCAACCGCTTCAACGCGTACTGCAACTACGGCCGTGAAGCCGCGGCTGAGATGAACTTCGCGATGGACCTGCTCGAAGCGCGCGGCGACATGGCGCCTGACAGCCCGGAGGCCGAGGCCTTTGTGCAGGCCGTCATCAAGGACGTGATCATGCATGAGGTGGGTCACACGCTGGGCCTGAAGCACAACTTCAAGGCCAGCACCACCATCACGGCAGCCCAATTGAAGGACAAGGCGTTCACCGAAGCCAAGGGCATCAGTGGCTCGGTGATGGACTACAACGCTTACAACGTCCCGCTCAAGGGCGAGAAGCCGGCCGCCTACAACATGACCACGCTGGGCGCCTACGACTACTGGGCCATCGAGTACGCCTACAAGCCGCTCGACCCCAAGACCGAGAAGGCCGAGTTGGCCAAGATCGCCGCCCGCTCGACCGAGCCGGCACTGCTCTACGCCGACGACATGGACGCTGCGGGCGGCATGGATCCGGCTGCCAACCTGTTCGACCTGGGCGACGACCCGCTGGCCAATTTCAGCCGCCGCTTGGCGCTGGCCAAAGAGCTCTGGACCCGTGTGCAAGACCGCGGCCAGCAAGCCGGCGACGACCCGATCCGCGCCCGCCGCGTGATCTTGTCGGGCTTCAACCAGCTCAGCCGTGGCGTGGATCCGGTGGCCAAGTACGTTGGCGGCGTCACCGCGCTGCGCGACCTGCCGGGCACCACCAACCGTGCGGCGTTCACGCCCATCGAGCCGGCCAAGCAGCGCGAGGCCCTGCGCGCGCTGTCCACCGGCTTGTTCAGCGTCGACAGCTTCAAGTTCCGCCCCGAGTTCTTGAGCAACCTGCGTGTGGACTACAACGAGTGGGACCGTGGCGGCCTGCTGGACATCTCCGGCGCCATCACCCGCTTGCAACTGGCCTCGTTGGACCGCCTGCTGAGCGCACCCACCGCCAAGCGTTTGCTGGAACTGCCGGGCTACCTGCCGGAAGCCCAGCGCCGCGGTGCCATCAGCCTGAACGAGGTGTACGGCACCGTGCAGGGCGCGGTGTGGAGTGAGTTGAAGTCGGGCGCTGAGATCGACCGCCTGCGCCGCAACCTGCAGCGCGAGCACCTCAAGCGCGTGGTGACCCTGCTGACCAAGGGCGCTCCGGCCCTGCCGGCGGATGCCCTGAGCCTGGTGCGTTGGCATGCCAACAGCTTGGCTGCTGACCTGCGCGCAGCACAGGCTCGTGGCGGTTCGGTCGAGACCCGGGCCCACGTCGCCGAGAGTCTGTCGATGCTCAACGAGGCGCTGCGCGCCACCATGAGCCGCACCTGAGCGTTTGCCTGGGCAGGGACCACGGTCCCTGCTGCGGCAACGAAAAGGGCCAGCTCGCGCTGGCCCTTTTTTCATGCTGGGGGCGGGTGGGGCTCAGCGCTTCGCCAGGCCTTCCAGCAGCTTGCTGTGGATACCGCCAAAGCCGCCATTGCTCATGCACAGCAGATGGTCGCCCGGCCGCGCTTCGGCCAGCACAGCCTTGACCAGGCTGTCGACGTCATCGGCCACGTGCGCGCGCTCGCCCATCAAGGCCAAGGCCGCGGCGGGGTCCCAACTCAGGCCTGAGCGGTGGCAAAAGCTCTGGTCGGCGTCTTCCAGCGCCCAAGGCAGCTGGGCCTTCATGGTGCCCAGCTTCATGGTGTTGGAGCGTGGCTCAAAGATGGCCAAGATGCGCTGTGCCGGCGCGATACGGCGGCGCAGCCCCTCGACCGTGGTGCGGATGGCCGTGGGGTGGTGCGCGAAGTCGTCGTACACCGCCACCCCCGCCACCGTGCCGCGCAGCTCCATGCGCCGGCGCACGTTCTCGAAGCGGCCCAGCGCCGCGCAGCCCGCGTCCAGCGGCACGCCCACGGCCTCGGCCGCGGCCATCGCGGCCAGGGCGTTGAGCTGGTTGTGCTCCCCGGTCAGGCTCCAGTCCACGCGCCCCACGTGCAGGCTGCCGCGTAGCACGTCAAAGGCATGCGGCTCGCCACGCGCACGCAGCACGCCGGGCTCTTCCTTGCGGGCTCCGAAAGCTTGCACCGGCGTCCAGCAGCCGCGCGCCAGCACACGGCCCAGCGCTTCTTCGCGGCCGTTCACCACCAGCTTGCCGGTGCTGGGCACGGTGCGGACCAGGTGGTGGAACTGGGTCTCGATCGCCGCCAGGTCGGGAAAGATGTCGGCGTGGTCGTGCTCCAGGTTGTTCAAGATGGCCGTTCGCGGCCGGTAGTGCACGAACTTGCTTCGCTTGTCGAAGAAGGCGCTGTCGTACTCATCGGCTTCGATCACAAAGGGCGCGCCAACGGCACCCAGCCGGGCTGAAGTGCTGAAGTTCATCGGCACGCCACCAATCAGGTAGCCCGGCGTTTGCCCCGCGCTTTCCAAGATCCACGCCAGCATGGCCGTGGTGGTGGTTTTGCCATGGGTGCCGGCAACCGCCATCACATGCCGCCCTTGCAGCACATGCTCTTGCAGCCATTGCGGCCCGCTGGTGTAAGGGGCGCCTTCGTTGAGGATGGCCTCCATCAGCGGGTTGCCTCGGCTGACCACGTTGCCCACCACGTACAGGTCGGGCTTGAGGGCCATCTGCTCCGGCGCCCAGCCCTCGATCAGGTCAATGCCCAGCTGGGTCAGCTGGTCGCTCATTGGCGGGTAGACGTTGGCGTCGCAGCCCGTCACCTTGTGGCCCGCCTCCACCGCGATAGCGGCCAAGCCGCCCATGAAGGTGCCGCAAATGCCCAGGATGTGCAGGTGCATGCTCAGAACGCCTCAGCTGCTGCGGCCACGGTGGCGTCGATATCGGCTTGCGTGTGGGCGGCGCTCACAAAGCCGGCTTCGTACAGCGCCGGGGCGAAGTAAACGCCGCGGTCCAGCATGCCGTGGAAGAAGCGGTTGAAGGCCGGGCCATCGGTCGTCATCACCGTGGTGTAGTTCTGCGGCAGCGTGGGCAGCATGAAGAAGCCGAACATGCCGCCTTCGCTGTCCACACTGAAAGGCACGCCGCGCGACTTGGCAGCCGCGGCCAAGCCGTCCACCAGGGCGCGTGTGGTCGCCCCCAAGGCTTCATAGAAGCCGGGGCGGGTGATTTCCTTCAAGGTGGCCAGGCCACAGGCGGTGGCCACTGGGTTGCCACTCAAGGTGCCGGCTTGGTAGACGCCACCCAGCGGCGCCAGCTTGGACATCACATCGCGCCGGCCGCCGAAGGCCGCCAGCGGCATGCCACCGCCGATCACCTTGCCCAGCACGGTCAGGTCCGGCTTGAAGCCGGGGATGGCCTTGGCATACAGGCTTTGCGCCCCGCCCAAGGCGACGCGGAAGCCCGTCATCACCTCGTCCAAGATCAACAGGGCGCCATGGGCGGTGCACAGCTCGCGCAGCCGGGCCATGTAGGGCACCTGCGTGCGCACCAGGTTCATGTTGCCGGCGATCGGCTCGATCATCACCGCGGCCAGCTGAGGGCCGTGCAGTTCGAAGGCGCGCTCCAGCGCCTCCAGGTCATTGAAGGGCAGCACCAGGGTGTGCTGCGCTACCTCGGCCGGCACGCCAGCGCTGGTTGGATGGCCGAAGGTGGCCAGGCCGGAGCCGGCCTTGACCAACAGCGCATCAGCGTGACCGTGGTAGTGGCCTTCGAACTTGATGAACAGGCTTCGGCCGGTGAAGCCGCGCGCCAAGCGGATGGCGCTCATGCCGGCTTCAGTGCCTGAGCTCACCAAGCGCACCTGCTCGATGGAGGGCATCTGCGCCATGATGGCTTCGGCCAACTCCACCTCACGCTCGGTCGGGGCGCCGAACGAAAAGCCGTCCAACAAAGCGCGCTGCACGGCCTCGACCACAGCAGGGTGGCCATGGCCCAAGATCATGGGCCCCCAGGAGCCGATGTAATCGGTGTAGCGCTGGCCGTTGGCGTCCCAAATGTAGGCACCTTGCGCGCGCTGGATGAAGCGCGGTGTGCCGCCCACTGCCCGGAAGGCGCGGACGGGCGAATTCACACCACCGGGAATGCAGGCTTGCGCCCGCTCGAAGAGCTGTTGGTTACGGTCCATGTGGGGACAAGCCTCAATGCATGCGGCGCGGCGGCGGCGGGGTGTCTTCGGCGATCTCGGGCTGGGATTCACCCTCGCCTTCTTCGGGGGGCGGCAAAGCCCAGAAAAAGCGGTCAGGGATCACGTGGCCCATGCCGGCTTGGAAGCCGGCGTCGAGGGCTTGATCGAGGAAGGCGAGGGCTTCGCCTGCTGCTTCGTGCAAATCAACGCCCGAGGCCAGCAAAGCCGCCAAGGCGGCTGACAGGGTATCCCCCGCGCCGACAAAGCTGGCTTCGAAGCGCTCGAACTTCTCACCCGTGATGGGGCCCTGGGGGCCGGCCAACACGTTGTCGATGAATTGGTTGGGAATGTTGATGCCGGTCACCAGCACGTGTGCAGCCCCAAGCTTGTTGGCGGCCACCGCAATCTCGCGCGGTGATGCCGGCCGGTCAGCTTCCCAATCCGGGAGCAAAAACTCGGTCAGAACCGCATGACTGCCGACCAGCACCGTCGTTTGCGGCAGCACCAACTCGCGCAGCGCGTCGTGGTAGCTCTGTTGCTGCTCATCGTCCAACCAAGTGAGCGCTGATAGGTAGGTGACCAAGGGCAGATCGGGGTAGTCCGACAAGATTTCAGCCACCGCGGCCACACCCTCGGCCGAACCCAGGTAGCCCACCTTCCATGCGCTGACCGGCATGTCTTCCAACACCGAGCGCGCTTGTTCGGCAATGACTTCATCCTCTAACACGTGCTGATCGAACACTTCCGCTGTGTCGCGGATCAGCACGCTCGTCACCACGGGCAAAGGGTGGGCCCCCATGGCAACGATGGCAGCAGCGTCGGCCGTTAAACCGGCGGCGCCGGTGGGCTCACTGGCGTTGAAGCTCAGCACGCAAGGGGGGGCCGCCTCTTCGGGGTTCACCGTGTCGGCGTCGGGCATATCGGGTGTGGTCATGGGTGATGGGCTGGATCAGCCAAGGCTTCAAGACTGTCGCCGTCCAAGGGATTCCCCAGGGGCGCGTCCCCATGGTTCCAGGGGGGGCGTGCATAGAATGAAACGATTGTAGTGAGCCGAGTCTAGGTACTCGGATTCTTCTGAAGGAACACCTTGAGTACTGAAGCAAGCACTTGGATGTGCCTGATTTGCGGCTGGATCTATGACGAGGCCAGCGGCGATCCCGAACACGGCTTGGCCCCTGGAACCCGCTGGGCCGACGTTGACATGAACTGGACCTGCCCAGAGTGCGGCGCCCGTAAAGAAGATTTCGAGATGGTGCGGATCTGACGCACGCTTTCACCACGCTGTGAGGAACCTGAGTTGACAACGCCCAATCCCACTGCCCCTTTGAAGGTGCTGGTCATCGACGACAGCAACACGATTCGCCGTAGTGCGGAAATTTTCCTCAAGCAAGGCGGTCACGCGGTGATGCTGGCGGAGGATGGCTTTGATGCGCTAGCGAAACTCGGTGACTTCAAACCTGATTTGGTGTTTTGTGACATCTTGATGCCACGCCTCGACGGATACCAGACTTGCGCCATCATCAAACGCAACGCCGAGTTTTCATCGGTGCCTGTGATCATGCTGTCGTCCAAGGATGGGCTGTTCGACAAAGCGCGCGGCCGCATGGTGGGCTCGCAGGACTACCTCACCAAACCATTTACCAAAGACCAACTGCTGCAAGCTGTGACACAGCACAGTGCCTGAGGCCCCCGATATGAGCATCAAGAACATCCTTCTGGTGGACGATTCGAAAACTGAGCTCCACCATCTCAGCGAACTCCTCACCAAGCGCGGCTATGCCGTGCGCACCGCAGAAAACGGCGAGGAGGCTTGGAAGCGGCTGGAAGAAGGCACGCCTGACCTGATCCTGATGGATGTCGTGATGCCTGGGCAAAACGGTTTTCAATTGACGCGCGCCATCACACGTGACGAGCGCTATGCCCAAGTGCCCGTGATCATGTGCACCAGCAAAAACCAGGAGACCGACCGGGTTTGGGGCATCCGCCAGGGCGCTCGGGACTACGTCGTCAAGCCGGTGCAAGCCGAAGAACTGATGGCCAAGATCAAGGCCCTGGGCTGAGCGATGGGCAACAAGGTCGCCCTTCGCGAGTTTCAGCAGCGTATTGCGCAGCGCCTTCAAGCGGCCAAGCTGCAAAGCCAGTCGGCGCGCTGGCTGGCCGTGGAGTGTGCTGGTTTGGGTTTGTTGCTCCCGCTCAAGCAAGCATCGGAGATTTTTTCTCCAGTGCCGATGACGCCCGTGCCGTACACCCAGCCCTGGATGTTGGGCGTGGCCAACCTGCGCGGTGGTTTGCATGCGGTGGTCGACTTGTCCCAGTTCTTGGGGCTGCGCCAGCAGGCGCGGACCGACGGTAACGGTCGCTTGGTTTCCTTGAGCAGCGAACTGAACGTCAACTGCGCATTGCTGGTTGATCGCTTGTTGGGCCTTCGTGCCGATGAGCAGTTGCGGGCTGTGCCGCTTGGCGCGGCGGTGCGGCCTCACTTTGCGCCAGAACTGCGCGAGGACGAGCAAGGTCGTCGCTGGCAGGTGCTTGACCTTGAGGCGCTGACCCGGTTTGAGCCCTTTTTGAACATCGTGGCCGCGGCGCATTGAGCCGGCCTCGGACCCTGTAAATCGAGCCCGAGCCGGGATCAGGCCGGGCCAACAGATTCAACCCTAAGAGGGACATGATGAGCTTCCTGGACAAAATGAAATCGAATACCGCCGCAGACGGTCGTGATGCCGACAGCACCCAGCAAAGCGATTCGCGCGACAGCGTGTACGAGACGGTGCACCTCGATAACCAGGAGCAGTCCAATCCCAATGGCGGTGCAGCGAATGCGCCGGACAGCAGCTTGGCACCTGACTCGATGATGGGCAGCACGCAGGCCAGCGCGATGTACAGCACGATGGAGCCGCTTCCTTCGCAGGGTGCGGGCGACCGAGTGCAGTGGCAGTCGCTCTACGTTTGGCTGATCATTGCTGGCATCGTCGGCGCAACCATCACTTTCGGTCTTTATGCGTGGCTGGCCGATCGCAATGCCAAGCAGGTGCGAGCCGCTGGTCAGGCCATGATGCAGTCACAGCGGCTGGCCAAAGCCGTGTCGACCGCCATGGTCGGAACACCAACCGCATTTGGTGAGTTGACTGAGAGCTTGGCCGTGTTGACCACGGTGACGCGCAACCTCGCCACAGGCGACGGGGAGTTGGCCAAGGGCTCAAGTGCCGTTTTGGAAGTTTTGGAGCCCATTGCGCCGATGGTCGACCGCGCTGAAAAGAGCGTGAAGGCCGTGATGGAGCAAGAGAAGGTGCTGACCCAGGTGGGGCAGTCCTTGCGAGCGATTAACCGTCAATCATCCGACCTGCTGGAAAGTGCCGAGGCGGTGCAGTCTGCTGCGTTGGCCCGTGGTGCCGGTGCTGGCGAGATCGCCGCCACCGGTCAGTTGGTGATGTTGACCCAGCGCATCGGCAAAAGCGCCGGTGAATTTCTGACCCAGGAAGGCGTGAACGCGGAAGCCGTGTTCTTGCTGGGTAAAGATCTGAACAACTTCAAGGAGCTGACGGAGGCCCTGCTGAACGGCAACGCAGAACTGGGCCTGCGCGCCGCAGCAGACGCGCAGAGCCGTGAGCGCTTGAAAAACCTGCTGACGCAGTTCGCCAGCACCAGCGAGCAAGCCAACGGCGTGTTGCGCAACCTGAGCGGCTTGGTGGCCGCACGTGAGGCCAGCAACGTCATCCTGAAAGACTCCGAGCCCCTGCGTAAGGGCCTGGACGAGGTGGGCCAGAAGCTGGGCGATTCCAGCGGCATCTCGTTCTGGCAACTGCTGTTGCTGGCAGCTTCGCTGGGCTCCTTGGGTTACGGTGCCTACGGTTTGTTCCGCTTGTACATCACTGGCCAGCAACGTCGCGCACAGAAAGCCGAAGAAGACCGTCGCGCTGCCCAGGCCCAGGAGTTGGAGGCCAAGCGTGTGAACGACGCCAACCAGGCCGCCATTTTGCGTTTGATGAACGAGCTGCAAGCGGTTGCTGAAGGTGACTTGACCCAGCAAGCCACGGTGACAGAGGACATCACCGGTGCCATCGCCGACTCGGTGAACTACACCGTGGAAGAACTGCGATTGCTGGTGGGTCAGGTGCAAGGCACCGCAGCCCGGGTGACTGAGACGACCAACCAGGTCGACCAAACCTCCACCGAGCTGCTGGCGGCTTCAACTGAACAGTTGCGCGAGATCCGAGCGACAGGTGACGCCGTTTTGCAGATGGCCAGCCGAATCAACGATGTGTCGGGTCAGGCCAAGGAAGTGGCCGAGGTGGCCGGTCTTTCTCGTCAAGCGGCCGAGCAAGGCTTGAACGCCATGCAGAACAACCGCGAGGGTATGAATGCCATCCGCGACCAGATCCAGGAAACCTCCAAACGCATCAAACGCCTGGGCGAATCGTCACAAGAAATTGGTGAGATCACGGAACTGATTTCAGACATTACCGAGCAAACGAACGTGCTGGCCTTGAACGCTGCCATCCAAGCCGCCAGCGCTGGTGAAGCCGGTCGCGGTTTCTCGGTGGTGGCGGAAGAAGTGCAGCGATTGGCTGAACGCTCGGCCGATGCCACCCGCCGGATTGCCGCGTTGGTGAAGGCGATTCAGACCGACACGCAGGACGCCGTGGCCGCTATGGAGCGCAGCACTTCGGGGGTGGTGGAAGGTACAAAGCTGTCTGATGCGGCTGGTCGAGCCCTTGAACAGATCGACAGCGTGGCCCGTCAACTGGATGCGATGGTTGCCAACATTTCGAGTCGCGCGCAAGAGGAAGCCGCTGGCGCCAACGAAATGGCGTCCAACATCCAGCACATTTTTGCCGTGACGGAGCAGACCTCGGAAGGTACGCGCTCGACGGCCAAGATGGTGCACGAACTGTCGCGTTCGGCTGAGGCCCTTAAGACCTCCGTGTCGCGCTTCAAGATCGGTGCGGCTTGATCCCTTGCGGGAAACCAATCAGAGAGTTGCATGACCGAACCGCTCGAACATCAGGCTGCACCTGACCTATCGCCGCTGGCGTGGGTCCAGGATGAGTTGCGACGCACGCTGGAGGCGGTGCACAAGGCCTTGCGCCGCACCCTGCGCGAATACGACCTGCGGCTGGCCAGCGGGCAACTGGACAAAGCGCAGATCAGCGCGGCCTTGACGACCCAAGTGGCCCAGATGCACCAGGCGGCTGGCGCGCTCAACTTGGCGGGCCTGCGCGAGGGGCAGCAGTTGCTCGGTGCCAACGAGACGCTGCTGCGTCGCATGGCACAAGGGGGCGTGATTGAACTGGCGCAGGTTGAAGCCATTGAGCGGGCCGACTTTGCCCTGCTGACCTACATCACGCGCTTGTTGGCTTCGGGTCACCCATCACCGCTCACCTTGTTCCCGGTTTACCGGGCTGTCCAGGAGCAAAACCGGGCGGAGCGCATCCACCCGGCCGACTTTTGGCCCCAGCGTTTCGACTGGAAGCCGCTGCCACCGGTTCCGCTTCAGGCTGAGGTGCCCGGTTTGGACGCCTTGCGTTCTGCCTTTGAAACCGCGCTGCTGCGGCAAATGCGCCAGCCCAGCGTTGCTCATGCGGCCAAGCTGGCTGACCTGTGCGTGGGCTTCAGTTTGGCCATGCCGCGCGAGCCTGTGGCGAGTTTCTGGCAGTTGGTGGCGGCGCACTTCGAAGCGCAAGCGGCCGAGTTGATCGAGACCGATGGCTTTATCAAGCGGCTGAGCTCGCGCTTGCTGGCACAGCTTCGCAGTCACGCCCAAGGTCATGACGACGTTGCTGATCGGTTGGTGCAAGACCTGCTGTTCTTTTGCGCCCAAAGCCGAGAGCCTGCCAGTGGTCAGGCGCCGCGCCTCCAAGCGGTGCGGCGTGCTTACGGTTTGCAGTCGCTGGAAGACGGCGATTACAAGGATGAGAGCTTGGGTCGCATCGACCCAACTTGGATCACGCAAGCGCAGCGCCGCGTGGCTTTGGCCAAAGAAGGTTGGACGGCGGCATCTGAGGGCGAAAGCGCCCGAAGCGCGGGCATGGATGAAGCGTTCGCCGCTTTGACCGAATCACTCACCCAACTGTTCCCCTCGGGTGAGTTGCTGGGCCAAACCTTGCAACGCGCCGCTGTGGTGACTTTGCGTGCCGGTCAACGGCCTCCGGCCGCCCTGGGCATGGAAGTCGCCACCGCGCTGCTGTATGTGGATGCTGCGCTCGAAGACGCGGTTTTTGACCAGCCCGACCAAGCAGCGCGCGTAAAGCGCTTGGCTGAGCGTGTGCAAGATGCCGCCACCAACAACGCCAGCGATCCTCTTGAGCCTTGGATGGAGGAGCTGTACCGCCGCGTTGCTGATCGCCAGACCATGGGTGGTGTGGTGCAAGAACTGCGGCACAGCCTGAACGAAGTCGAACGGCATGTTGACGAGTACTTCCGTGATCCCAGCAACCAGCGCGGGCAGTTGATCGAAGTACCCAACCAACTCAGCGCCATGCGCGGCGTGTTGGGCGTGCTCGGTTTGCCTCAAGCCGCGACCACCTGCTTGCGCATGCGCGACGAGGTCGAGCGTTTGGCGATCACGCCGGTGGATGACGAACACCCGGCGCCGCGCGAGGTCTTCGATCGGTTGGCCACCAATTTGGGTCAGCTGGGCTTCCTGATCGACATGCTGAGCGTACAGCCGCATGTGGCCAAGGGCATGTTCCAGTTCGATGAGGCCAAAGGGGAACTGGTCGCCCAGGTGGTGCGTGAGCGTCGCGTTGCGCCGCCAGCCACCCCGCTGGCGCAGCAAGTGCGCGAGGCTGTTCATGCCAACACCGGTGACGCACCTGCGTTGGCCCGCGATCTAGAGCGGCTGGCCTTGCAGGCGGCCGCTGACGACCAACCCGCGCTGGCCGCAGTGACCCAAGAAGCGGCGCGTGAACTCGATTTGCCGGCGCTGGACATCGCCGACTTCGAGCTGCCCGACTTGGATCTGCCGGCCTTGCCTGTTGTTGACAGCACGCCTGAAGCAGGCTCAGCGGCCGATGCCCTGAACGCGTTCCTCGATTCGCAGTCAGCGCCGCTGGCGCCTGCTGAGCCGGTTGCCGCCACGCCGCCGCCCGGGGCGGCGCTCAGCGAGGAAGCCATTGACGAGGAAATGCTGGAGATCTTCTTGGAGGAGGCAGGTGAGGTGGTGGGCAACGCCCGCCAAGCCCTGGCCAGCCTGGCTGAAGACCCCAGTCAGCGTGCCGAGATCACCAACGTGCGCCGCGCCTTCCACACGCTCAAGGGCAGCTCGCGCATGGTGGGCCTGAATGCTTTTGGGGAAGGTGCTTGGGCTGTCGAGCAGCTGTATAACGCCCGCTTGAGTGATGACCGTCCGGCAGACAAAGCCCTGCTGGCGTTTTCTTCCGATGCCCTGGATGAGTTGGCCGCTTGGCGCGATGAGATCGCCGAAGGGCGGGCGGGGCATCGCAGCCCCGAAGGCCTCAGGGCGCGTGCTGACGCCCTGCGCCTGGGCGTGTCGCAGCCCGAAGCGGCGATCACCCCGGCCGTTGCACCTGCACCTGAATTGGCCGAAGCGATTGAGCCGGCCTCAGAACAGGCACCTGCGTTCGTCGAGTTGGCCGACGCCGACTTCACACTCCCCATCGACCGCATCGACGCTGAACAAGGCGTTGTGCCAGCGACTGCGCCCGAGGTTGCCGAAGTCCATGAGCTCGATGCCGACCTGACTTTGCCGCTGCCGCGTGAGTTGCCGCAGCTTGAAGCGGTGGACAGCCTGCTACCCGTGGCTGATGCGCTCGAGTTCCAGAACACCAGCCCTGCCTTTGATGACCTGCTGCTGGCAGAGCCTGCTGGCGCTGTTGAAGCTGAGCCACCGATGCCCGTGGCCGAGGTGGCCGAACTGACCTTCGGCGACAGTGTGCCGGTGTCCCTGGAGGAATTGACGGCCGAGCTCGATCTGCCAGCCGAACCCTTTGAACTCGATCTTGCTTTGCCTGAGCCCTTGGCGCTCACTGAGGCTGAAGCATTGCCTGAGCTCAACCTGCGCTTGGACATCGAGGCCGACAGCGTGGCCGACTTGACGCTGGGCTTGCCTGAGCTGGCTCAAGACACGGCCCCGGCTGAGTTGGAGGCTGCTGACGCCACGCCTACCCAGTCGGCTGACTTGGATGACGTGCTGCCGCCGGCCGCCCCCGAAGTGGTGTCTGAAGCGCTTGAGCCTGAGCCCCCAGTCGAGGAGTTCAAGGAAATCGGCCCCCTGCGGATCAGCAGCACGCTGTTCACCATCTTCATTGGCGAGGCCGATCAGCACGCGGGCCGCCTGGCCCAGGCGCTACACGACTGGGCACAGGTGCGCGATGAGCCGCCACCGGCCAACACCGAGGTGTACGCCCACGCGTTGGCAGGCAATGCCGCCACGGTTGGATTCGAAGCCTTGTCCGCACTGGCGCGCGCGCTGGAGCACGCACTGGGCCGTGCCCAGCAGGCGGCCCGGGTCGCCGATGCTGATGCTCGGCTGTTCACCCAAAGCGCAGACGAGATTGCGCAATTGCTGCACCAGTTTGCAGCCGGTTTCCTGAAGTCGCCGACCCCCGGTTTGGTGGAGTCGCTGCAGGCCTACCAACCTGAGCTGCCGGCTATCGACGCCGACAGCGAAGCTGCCGCTTTGGCGGCCATGGAGCCCGAGCCTCGCGCTGCGCCTGTTTTGGGCAGCATGGCCTTGGCCGATGACGCCGAGTTCCTGGCCGGTGAGCCCGACCAGATCGACGACGAGCTGTGGGAGATCTTCGAGGAGGAGGCCAGCGAGCTTTTGCAAGAGCTGCAAGGTCGTCTACGCGACTGGACCACGCATGCACAAGACGCCGCCCGTGGCGACGCTTGCATGCGCACCTTGCACACCTTCAAGGGTGGCGCCCGTTTGGCCGGCGCCATGCACTTGGGTGAACTCGCACACCGCCTGGAAAGTGCCGTTGCCAGCCTGATGGCGGCGCCAGCACGCAGCGCCGGTGATGTGCTGCCGCTGCAGCACAAGGGTGACGATATTGAGGCCGAATTCGAGCGCTTGCGGCAGAGCCTGCGCCAGGGCAGCAAGCCCTCGGTCGTGCCGGTTGCGGCCCCGGCGCCGCAAGTGGCGGTGTCGGAGCCACTGCCGACTGCTGTGCCCGAAACCCCGCAGCCCGAGCCCGCAGCCGTACCCGAGCCTGCGCTGGAGCCCTTGGCGGCCCGCGAGCCGGAACCGCTGCTCCAGCCGGAAGCGCCTGCCGTGGTGCTGGCGCCGGAAGATGTGGATTGGGGCCGGTTCTCCGGTATGGATGCCCGCGAGTTGGCTGCTGCGGATGCGGCCCCGCTGGTGAGTGCCCAAGCCATGGTGCGCGTGCGCGCCAGTTTGTTGGATCGCTTGGCCTCGCAGGCTGGCGAGGTGTCGATCCGACGCGCCCGCTTGGAGAGCGAGTTGGCCCAAATGAAGTCGGCCCTGCTCGACTTGGACGACAACTTGGAGCGCCTGCGCACCCAATTGCGGGAGCTCGAGCTGCAGGCCGAGGCCCAGATCAGTTCGCGTCAAGAGGCCGCCAAGGCATCGGGCAGCGACTTCGACCCACTGGAGTTCGACCGTTACACGCGCTTCCAAGAGGTGACGCGCATGCTGGCCGAATCGGTCAACGACGTGGCCACTGTGCAGCGCAGCTTGCAGCGCAACGTGTCGCAGGGCGAAGACGAGTTGGCCGCTCAGAGCCGCTTGACGCGCGAGCTGCAAGACGACTTGCTGCGCTCGCGCATGGTCGAGTTCGATTCACTCGCGGAACGCTTGCATCGCGTGGTGCGGCAGGCCGCGCGCGAGTCGGGCAAGCAAGCGCAGCTGGAGTTGGTGGGTGCTGGCATCGAACTGGACCGCGGCGTGTTGGAGCGCTTGATCGGTGCTTTCGAGCACTTGCTGCGCAACAGCGTGGTGCACGGCATCGAGACACCAGAGCTGCGTGAGAAGGCCGGCAAGCCGGCGATGGGCACCCTGCGCATCAAACTGTCTCAGGAAGGCAACCAAGTGCTGTTGGCCTTCAGCGACGACGGTGCCGGCCTGAACTTGGCGGGCATCCGCGAAAAGGCCCGCAAGCTGGGCCTGTTCACGGGCAGCCAAGAGCCCAGCGAAAACGAGTTGGTGCAACTCATCTATGCGCCCGGCTTTTCGACCGCCTCCCAGGTCACCGAAATGGCGGGGCGTGGCGTGGGCATGGACGTGGTGCGTTCCGAAGTCAACACCTTGGGCGGGTACGTCCTTACCCGAACCCAGGCCGGTAAGGGCACCGAGTTTGACCTGCGCGTCCCCTTGACCACGGCCTTGACGCAAGTGGTGTTGCTGCGTTGCGGCGATTTACAAGTGGCCGTGCCGGCCAGCTTGGTCGACACCGTGCTGCGCCTGCCCAACGAGCAGCTGCGCCCGGCTTACGAGCGCGGACAGCTGAAGGCCGGCAATGTGGAGGTGCCGCTGTTCTGGCTGGGTGGCCTGATGGCGCACTCCGACCACCCTCAGATCCAAGGCAAGCATTCGGCGGTGGTGCTAGTGCATTCGGGGCCTGACCGTATCGCCATCCACGTTGACGAAGTGATCGGCAACCAAGAAGTCGTGGTTAAGAACCTGGGCCCGCAACTGATGCACGTCCCGGGCTTGGCCGGCATCAGTTTGCTGGCCAGTGGTGCGGTTGCCTTGATCTACAACCCGGTGGCGCTGGCTGAGCGCTATGGCGCAGCCGCTTTGCGCCGGGCCAAGGCTGATGGCGCTGAGGTGGTGGCCGAGACGGCTGTCAGCGAGGATCTCGCACCGCTGATCATGGTGGTGGACGATTCCTTGACCGTGCGCCGTGTCTCGCAGCGCTTCTTGGAGCGCGAGGGCTACCGTGTGATCTTGGCCAAGGATGGCCTGGATGCGATGGAGCAGTTGGCGCGCGAAGAGCTGCCGGCCATGATCCTGTCCGACATCGAGATGCCGCGCATGGATGGTTTCGATTTGGTTCGCAACATCCGTGCAGATCAGCGCTTGCGCAGCCTGCCGGTGGTGATGATCACTTCACGTATTGCCGAGAAGCATCGTGATTACGCGACTGCATTGGGTGTGCAAGGCTACCTGGGCAAGCCCTACGATGAGGACCATCTGTTGAGCTTGATCCGTCAGCACGCCCAATTGAAGGTCGAAGCCTGATACTGTTTCAGCAGCGCGTTAGCGCCTGAGTTGTCTTCCCCATATGGTCAAAGTCGTCGAACAACTTGCAGAGATCACCGGGTTCAAGGACCGGGACGTCATGGACGTCACCTTGGTCGTTGCCCTGCGCGACATGCTGTTGCCGTTGTCGATCACGATTTACCGCGCCGTTGGGCCGGCTGACGATCTGCGTTGGATGACCCGGGCCCGGTTGACTCAGAACGATTCAGTGCCCACAGCCGACCCCTTATCGGCTCCGATCGATTCGTTGCCCAGGCTTGCGCAGTTCCCGGCACGGCAAGCTTGTTTGCAGCGTCACGAGGTGCGCGAGTCGTCTGGCGAGGGGAAGTTCACTTGCTACTTCCCCATGATGTCGGAGCACGATGGTGACGGTGTCCTGGAGGTGGTGAGCCAAACCGCCCTGCGTCCCGCCGATCAGCGCACGGTCAGCGCCATCATCAAGGTCTATCACAACTTCCAGGGCCTGCTGGATTACTCCGAGCGCGACAGCCTGACCGGCCTGCTCAACCGCAAGACCTTTGACAGCAGCTTCTTGAAGATGTTGGGCGGTCAGGGTGGCATGGGTTCGATGGCCAGCGCAGGTGACCGCCGCCAAGACGGATCGCCGGCGTATTGGCTGGGCGTGATCGACATCGATCACTTCAAACGCGTGAACGACAACTTCGGCCATTTGATCGGTGATGAAGTGCTGTTGTTGTTGTCGCGACTGATGCGCACCAGCTTCCGCTTCCATGACCGGCTGTACCGCTTCGGTGGGGAAGAGTTCGTGGTGCTGTTGCGCAGTGAAACCGCTGATGACGCGTTGTTGGCTTTCGAGCGGCTGCGCCAAACCTGCGAGAACTTCCAGTTC
Source organism: uncultured Burkholderiaceae bacterium (assembly GCA_964485225.1). Taxonomy (GTDB): domain Bacteria; phylum Pseudomonadota; class Gammaproteobacteria; order Burkholderiales; family Burkholderiaceae_C; genus Inhella. Next base: position 5,287 of record CAZAIR010000008.1, on the reverse strand, counting down.
CCGCAAGTGGGGCGGGTGACGCTGTCGGTCGGCATCACCGCTGTGCGTTCAGGCGACAGCCCTACCTCGGCCTTCGACCGGGCTGACAAAGCCGTCTACCACGCCAAACACAACGGTCGCAACCAAGTGCACTGCTTCGAGCGTTTGGTGGCTGACGGCCATTTGGTCGATGAGGTCCAGAAGTCGAGCGACGTCGAGCTGTTCTAGGCATTGAACGGCACCCGTGAAGGGGTATTGAAATAATCAAGCAAGCGCTTGATTGTTTGTATAGACTGCGGCGCCATGCCGTCGCACAACCCCTGTCCGCTGTCCGATGCACCGCCCGAGGCGGTGCCCCCCCAGGCCCCTTGCGGGGGCGCCCGAGTGCCCAACTCGGCGGGCGCTGTCCGCCCAGGGCGTCGCACCAAAGCCAGCGCCGTTGATGGCCGCGCAGCCCTGTTGTTGGCCGCGGCCAAACTGTTTGCTGAACAGGGCGTGGAGGCCACCAGCACCCGGGAAATTTGCACCGCGGCTGGGTTGAATCCGGGGGCCATCCACTACCACTTTGGCGACAAGGAAGGCCTGTACCGCGCCTTGTTGTTGGAGCCGATCCAAGCCATGAGCCAGGCCTTCGCGGGTTTCGACACGCCGGGCCTGAGCGTGCGTGAGGCGTTGACGCGCTTGCTGACGCCGTTCTTCAGCGCCTCCCAATCCGTGCCCGAGGCTTCGATGCGCTTGTTCCTGAACGAGATGCTGCGCCCAAGCCCGGTGTTTGCGCAGACCATCCGGGAGGCCATCGCCCCGCATCACCACGCCATGGCCCGCTTCATGGCCGAGCAGATTGGCTGCGAACGCGACGACGCGGTGGTGCATCAGCTGGTTTATGGCTTGCTGGCCATGGCCCACGACTACTGCATGGGTCGGGCCTTTCACGATCTGATCACCCCTGGCTGGCTTGACGCCCCCGGCATGACCGACGGCGTGCGCGACCGCCTGATCGATTGGGCCTTGGCCCTGGTCGAGCTGGAGCGCCAGCGCTGCGCAGCCCGCAGCGCTTTGTCTGGTCCGGGAACGCATGCCGGCCCGCTGCCCACTTCCAATCTCCCCTCAAGTCACGCCTCATGAAGCGCCTTCTCTCTCTCCGGACCGCTACCGCCGTGGCCGTGGTGGCCTTGCTCAGTGCGTGTGCCACCCCACCGGGGGCCTTGACCGCACCCCGTGCGCTCCCGGCGCAATGGTTGAACACCGCGACGGCGCCTTCGCAGCCCCTGGCGCCGCAGTGGTGGCTGGCGCTGGGTGACCCCGCCATTGGCGCCTTGGTGGAACAGGCGTGGGCGAACAGCCCAACGTTGGCGCAAGCACGTGCGCGCCTGGCCCAATCGCAGGCCCAGCGCCAAGCCAGCCAAGCCGCGTTGGCGCCCAGCCTTTCAGCCCAAGCCGATGCTGCACGCGGCGCCCAGCCGCCCAGCTTCGCCGCTCAAACGACGGCGCAGTGGGCGCTGCAAGCGCGCTGGGAGCTGGACTTGTTTGGTGCCGCACGCGCCCAGCGCGACGCGGCTGACCAGCGCGTGCAAAGCGCGGCACTGAGCGTGGACGACGCGCGCACCACCTTGGCGGTGGAGGTGGTCCAGGCTTACTTGGCCTGGCGCCATGCGCAGGGCCAGGCCCTGATCGCCGCGCGTGATGTGCAACTGGCTGAAGCCGCAGCCCGTGCCGATGCCGCTTTGGCGCAGGCCGGCTTGCTGAGTGCAGCGCAAGCGGCCTTGTCGCAAACCGTGGCCGCCAACGCCCGCGTGCAGGCGCAGGCTTGGCAAGAGCAAATGGGCGGCTGGCTGCAAAGCCTGGCGCTGCTGTGCGCCACCGATGCGGCCGAGTTGGCCCGCACCCACAGCGGCCCGCCGCAGCCGCTGCCGGCGGCACCGGCGCTGGCCGTGACGGTGTTGCCGGGCGACTTGCTGTCGCGCCGGCCCGACCTTGCAGCGGCCCACCGGCAATGGCTGGCCGCGGCCTGGGAGGCACGGGGCACCGCCATTGCGCAATACGCGCCCCAACTCAGTTTCTCGGCCTTGCTGGGGCGCAGCCGCTGGGAGGTCCAGCCCAACAACATCACCGGTTCGGTGTGGAGCCTGGCGCCCAGCCTGAGCTTGCCCTTGTGGGATGCCGGTGCGCGCGCCGCCCAAACCCAAGCTGCCGATGCCGGCGAGGCGCTAGCCCGCGCCAGCCTGGAAGCGCAGTGGCGCGGCGCGGTGGCCGAGGTGGAGCAAGCGCTGTTGCGCTGGCAGGCCGCCAGCCAGCGGCGCCAAGAAGCCGAAGCCACCTTGCAGCACTGGCAGCGCATCGACGAAGCCAGCGCCGCCCAAGCGCGCGCTGGCTTGGTCAGCGGCCAAACGCGGGTGCGCGACGAGCGCAACGCCCTGGCCGCCCGCAGCGCCGCGCTGGACGCCGCCCGCGAGCACACCGCCGCGTGGCTGCAGTTGGTGCGTGCATTGGGCGGTGGTTGGCAAGGCCCTGCGGCAGCGCCGACCGCCCCGCCCACCACCAGCGCTGCCATCTCCCGCGCGACCCCTCTTTCTTCCTGACATCCCGAACCTGCACTCGCCATGAACTCTTCTGTTTCGCGCCTCGCCCTGGCGGCCCTGATGGCCACGGCAGCTGTGGTGGCCCCTGCCACTTTCTCTGGCTCGGTATTCGCCAATCCCACTGGCAATGCCAGCACGCCCAAGCCTGCGCTCAGCGTGGCGGTGGTCAGCCCGCAGCCGCAAACCTGGTCCCGCACCCTCAGCGCCACCGGCAGCTTGGCCGCTTGGCGCGAGGTGCAAGTGGGCACCGAAGCCAGCGGCCAGCGCATCGAGCGCGTGCTGGTGGATGTGGGCCAGCGCGTCAAGAAGGGCGAGCTGCTGGCCCAGCTGGCCCGCGCCAGCTTGGAGGCTGAACTGGCCGCCACCCGCGCCAGCTTGGCGGAGGCCGAAGCCAGTGCGCAAGAGACCAGCGCCACGGCAGCGCGCACGCTGAGTTTGGCGGGTACGGACGCCGTCAGCGCCAGCCAGTTGGACCAAGCCCGGGCCGCGCAAGCGGCAGCTTTGGCGCGCGTGGCCTCGCTCAAGGCGCGTGCGCAAGCCGATGAGCTGCGCTTGAGCCACACCCGTGTGGTGGCGCCGGTAGACGGCGTGATCACCCAGCGCGACGCCGTGGAGGGTGCTTTGCCCCAACCCGGCCAAGCGCTGTTCCAACTGATCCGCGATGGGCGCCCGGAGTGGCGTGCCGAAGTGCCAGCGGCCGAATTGGCCCAGGTGAGCCCGGGGCAGCGCGTGCGCGTCACCCCCGCCGGTGTGGCGCCGATGGACGGCCGCGTGCGCCTGGTAGCCCCCACGGTGGACCCCACCACCCGCAACGGACGCGTGATGGTGGACGTTCAAGCCAACCCGCAAGCGCGCGCCGGGATGTTCGCCCGCGGTGAGATCGTGCTGGGCGAAGCGCCGGTGCTGACCCTGCCGCAATCGGCCGTGCTCCTGCGTGATGGCTTTGCGTACGTGTTCAAGGTCGAAGCCGATGGCAAGGACAGCAAGGTCAGCAGGGTGCGCCAGATCAAGGTGCAGCTGGGTGAACGCCAGGCCGACCGTGTGGCCGTGCGCAGTGGCGTGGCCGCCGCCGACCGCGTGGTGACGCAAGGCGTGGGCTTCTTGGCCGATGGCGACACCGTGCGTGTGGTGCCCGCCACGCCGGCAGCCGCCACGGCAGCCCGCTGAGCAAAGGACGCACCATGTTCAACGTATCCGCCTGGTCGATCCGCCAGCCCATCCCCTCGATCCTGTTCTTCATCATGCTCACGGCCGCCGGGCTGTTGGGCTTCAAGGCGATGAAGGTGCAGCAGTTCCCCGACATCGAGCTGCCCACCATCATGGTCACCGCCAGCCTGCCCGGCACTGCGCCGGCGCAGATGGAAACCGAGGTGGCCCGCAAGCTGGAGAACGCGCTGGCCACGGTGCAGGGCCTGAAGAACCTCTACACCAAGGTGCAGGACGGCGTGGCCACCGTGACGGCCGAGTTCCGCCTGGAAAAGCCCACGCAAGAGGCGCTGGACGATGTGCGCGATGCCGTGGCTCGCGTGCGTTCGGACTTGCCGGCCGACTTGCGCGACCCCGTCATCACCAAGATGAGCTTGAGTGGCTCCCCGATCCTGACCTACACGGTCGCGTCCACCAGCATGGACGATGAGGGCCTGAGCTGGTTTGTGGACAACCAGGTCACCAAGCGCATGTTGGCCGTGCGCGGGGTCGGGGCCGTCAGCCGCGTGGGCGGCGTCAGCCGCGAAGTGCGCGTGGCGCTGGACCCTGCCAAGCTGCTGGCTTTGAACATCACCGCCGCCGAGGTCTCGCGCAAGCTGCGCGAGGTGCAGCAGGAAGCGCCGGGTGGCCGCACGCAATTGGCCGGGGCCGAGCAAAGCGTGCGCACCATCGCCACCGTGGCCAACGCGCAAGAGCTGGCGGCGATGGAGATCGCGCTGAATGACGGCCGTCGCGTGCGTCTCGATCAAGTCGCCACCGTGGAAGACACCGTGGCCGAGCAGCGCTCGGGTGCCTTGCTCAATGGCAAGCCTGTGGTGGGCTTTGAGATCACGCGCTCTCGTGGTGCTGGTGAAGTTGAGGTGGCCAAAGCCGTCCGGGAGGCGGTGGAAGAGTTGAAGGCTGCGCACCCCGATATCACGGTGACCGAGGCCTTTAACTTCGTCGACCCCGTGGTCGACAACTTCCACGGCAGCATGGTGCTGTTGCTGGAAGGCGCCTTCCTGGCGGTGGTGGTGGTGTGGTGGTTCCTGCGCGATGCGCGCGCCACCTTCGTGAGCGCGGTGGCCTTGCCGCTGTCGGCCATCCCCACCTTCGCGGTGATGCACTGGATGGGCTTCACGCTCAACACGGTGACGCTGCTGTCGCTGTCGCTCGTCGTCGGCATCCTGGTGGACGACGCCATCGTCGAGATCGAAAACATCATGCGCCACTTGCAGCAGGGCAAATCCCCGCTGGAAGCGGCGCGCGAGGCGGCCGATGAAATCGGGCTGGCGGTGATCGCCACCACCTTCACCCTCATCGCCGTGTTCCTGCCCACCGCCTTCATGGCCGGCGTGCCCGGTAAGTTCTTTGTGCAGTTTGGTTGGACGGCGGCGATTGCCGTGTTCTTCAGCTTGGTGGTGGCACGGATGCTCACACCCATGATGGCGGCCTACATCCTGAAGAAGCCGGCCAAAGACCATGGCGAGCCCAAGTGGATGCCCGGCTACCTGCGCCTGGCCCGCTGGTGCCTCACGCACCGC
>CAZAIR010000007.1:0-22419 GCA_964485225.1 uncultured Burkholderiaceae bacterium | reverse complement strand
TGATGCGGCGCGCGCTCGCGCGCTTCAACGCATCGACCATGATCAGCAGTTCCATGAGGTTTTCGTTCGTCGGCGCGCAGGTCGGCTGCACGACGAACACGTCACGCGCCCGCACGTTCTGGCGGATCTCGACCGTGACCTCGCCGTCGGAGAAGCGCCCCACCGCCGCCTTGCCGAGATCCACGCCCAGGTGCGTGGCGATCTCTTGCGCCAGCACCGGGTTCGCGTTGCCGGTGAAGAGCACGGTGTTGAAGAGCACTTGGCGTTCTCCGCGGGGCAACGGGCGCATGGGCCCCTCAGTGGGTGACTGGAAGGATTTGGCAGGGGAGGAAGGACTCGAACCCTCGCATGTCGGAATCAAAATCCGATGCCTTAACCAACTTGGCGACTCCCCTACACAGGACATTGGCTGACGCCAACACCCTCAAACCGTTCTCAGCCGGGTATCCAGCCCGCAAGGGGCAAGGACTCCAAACTGCGGCAGATTCGACCGCTCCAGCCCTCACGCAGCCTCAAATGCTGCGACAGGTCCCTCTCGCGATGTTCTTCTGCCACCTCCGCAAACACTGCGCTGCCCGATCCTGTCATTCGACTGTTGCCGAACGCCGTCTTCAAGAGCTGTAGCGCTTCTTCGATTTCGGAGCTTTGCGCTTGCGCGCTGGGCTCTAAATCGTTTCTGGCGCTGCGCCATGCTTTGCTGACCGCATTGCATGTGTCTGCGAAAGAGCCCGCGACTATAGCCTGAGGATTCGATCTGCGCAAGAGTGGACTGCCAAAAATGGCAGCGGTGGGCAGGCTGTCACGCGGTTTGACGACCGCCAAGCGCAGCGATGGCAATGTGACTGGGCTGAGAAGCTCACCGATGCCCTGCACGAAAGCGGGGCCTTGGCCGAGGAAAAACGGGACGTCAGCGCCCAGCTTGAGGCCCAGGGCCATCAATTGCTCGCGGCGCAGGTTCAGGTTCCAAAGGCGGTTGAGACCGATGAGCACGGTGGCTGCATCCGACGAGCCGCCGCCCATGCCCGCGCCGCTGGGCACCGCCTTGAGCACGCTGATGTCGGCACCCAGCGTGCAGCCACTGGCCGCTTGCAAGGCGCGGGCGGCGCGCAGGCACAGGTCGTCGGCGGGCAGGGGTTCGCTCAGGTCGTGGCGGTGCAGGGCGCCGTCGCTGCGCAGTTCCAGGTGCAAGGTGTCGGCCCAGTCGATGGGCACGAACAGGCTTTCCAACAGGTGGTAGCCGTCGGGGCGCTTGCCCACCACGTGCAAAAACAGGTTGAGCTTGGCGGGGGCGGGCAGGTCGAAGAGCGCGCGCATCAGCTGGTGATCAGGGTGAGGGTGAGGCGTTGGTGGCGCAAGCGCAGGCGCTGGCCTTGGCGTTCGACTTGCCAGCCCATTTGCACAAAGCTGCCTTCGGCCAAGTGCTCGTGGGGGGCCAGCGCCCAGGGGCGGCCTTGCAGCCAGTCGAACAGGGCGGCCAGTGGGATGGGGGTGCCGCCCAGGCGCTCGCCCAGGGCCGCGCCGAGGCCGTTCAGGTCGGCGTAGGCGCTGGTGTGCTGGCCGTCAAACAGGCTCAGGCCTTGCGGGCTCCAGCGTGCGGAGGCTAGGGTGGTGCCCAGCGGGCTGTTGAGCTGGAACTCGCCTTGCTCGGGGCCGCCGAGCAGTTCGAAACTGGCCGAGCCGGCTTGAGGGCGCTCGCCGTCGGCAGCGTCCAGGCGGTAGCCGAGCTTGCCGGTCCAAGCCGCATCTGCGCTGTGGGCGGGCGGTGGCGGCAGCTGTGCGCAGGCGCTCAACAGCAGCAGGGCCAGGGCGGCCCCGAGACGCCTCATCACAGACCCAAGCGCTGGCGGGTGGCGCGCAGCGTGGTGTGTTCGGGCTCGCGCTGAAGGGCGAGGTCGAGCACTTGGCGGGCTTCCTCTTTGGCGCCTTGCAACCACAGCACTTCGCCCAAATGAGCGGCGATTTCCGCGTCGGGTCGGGCGCGGTAGGCCTGGCGAAGGTCGCGCTCGGCTTCAGCAAGGTTCCCTTCGCGGAAAGCCACCCAGCCGAGGCTGTCCACCAAGAAGGGTTCATGACCGCCGAGCTCGATGGCGCGCTCGATCAGCTGCCGCGCTTCGGGCAAGCGCAGGTTGCGATCGGCCAGCGAGTAGCCCAAGGCGTTGTAGCTGTGGTGGTGGTTGGGGCGCAGCTCCATCACCCGGCGCAGTTGCTGCTCCATGAGGTCGAACTGGCCCAGCCGTTCAGCGGCCATGGCGTGTTCGTACAGCAGGTCGGGCAGGTGCTCGGTATCGGCGGTTTTCAGCGCCTCGCTGAGCAGGGCTGCCGCACTGCGCCAATCGCCTGCGTCCCGGAGCAACTGGGTTTCGGCCAGCAGGCGGCGGTGGGCGGCTTCTGGCGTTTCGGCTGGCAGGGCCTGGATGCGGGCGCGGGCCTTGGCCAGCTGGCCTTGGCGGGCTTCAATGGCGGCGCGGCGGTAGCTCACTTCGAAGCTGCGCTCTTCATCCTTCACGGCGTCGAGCGCTGCGATGGCAGCCGGGAAGTTGCGCAGTTGCTCGTGGGCCTGCGCTTGCACCAGCAAGGCGCCGTCGCGTGTGCTTTCGCGGCGTGGCGCTTCCGGTGCGGGCGCGGCGTCCAGCAAGGCCAAGTAGGTGGTGGCTGCGGTCAGCGCCGCTTGCGGGTGGCGCAGTTCCAGCTCCAGGGTGGCAATGGCGTAGTGGTGCGCGATCTGGTCGGGCTGCAGTGTCAGCAAGGTCTGGAATTGGGTCAGCGCCTCGGCGGTGCGGCTGTCGCGGGCCAGGGTGCGGGCATAGGCCAGGCGCAGACCTGCGTCGGCCAGGCCGGGTGTGACCAGGGCTTCGACATCGGGCGACCAGCGCATCACGTCGAGGGCCAGCCAGCGCGGCAGGGGGTTGTCGGGGGCGTCGACCAAGGCTTGGCCAAGTTGGTTGCGCGCCAAAGCGGGGTTGCTGGCGATCAGGGCCAGCTCGGCCATGGTGGCCGCAGCCAAGCTTCGGCGGGCGGCGCTGGCTTTGGTGTCGTCGCGCACGGCGCTCAGGCCGGGGGACATCAAGTCCAGGGCGCTGGGGCCGGCGGCGCGCACCAGCTGGGGCAGCGAGTCGAGCATCGCCACTTGACTGGCCAACGGTGCATCTTCCAACCACGTCAGCAGGGGTTCAGGCAATTCAGCCAATTGACCCAGCGCGCTCAGCAGTTGGATGTGGGTGCGCCGGGCCTCCTGCGAGCGGGGTACAGCGGCGCGCCACGCTTTGACTGCGCCGACGGCCTCATTGCCGGCACGGGCTTGCACAGCGATGTTCACGCAGCGGCGGAACAGGGCTTCATCTTTGGTGCGTCGCGCGGCGTCGAGCAGCACTTGGAAGGCGGTGCCTGCTTCGCCTCGCTGCAGCTCCAGTTCGCCGATCAGCAATTGGTAGAACAGCGGCGCATCCATTTCAGAGCGCGTGGGTGCAGGGTCCACGGCCTGGGCCTTGACCAGGCCGCACAGCAGCAGGCCTGCGGCAAGCACCCAAGGGGCGGTGGAGACAGAGCGGGGGCGATTCGAGACGGTCATGTGAGCTTTCAAGGCGCGCGGCCGATTGTGCCGGCGCACCCCTGCCTATCATTTCGTCATGCCTGAGCTCCCCGAAGTCGAAATCACCCGCCGCAGCTTTGCCCAGGCTCTGGATGGCGCCACCGTCACCGGCGCCCAATTGGGCAAGCCTCTGCGCTGGCCGCTGGGCAAGCCACTGACGGCCCTGGTGGGCCAGCGTCTGGGCTTGGCACAGCGGCGAGGCAAGTACCTTTGGTTGCCGGTAGGGGACGGTGGTCTGCTGATGCACCTGGGGATGTCCGGCGCCCTGGCACTGGGGCCTGAGCGTGAGCTGGGGCCGCACCAGCACTTCGCTTTGCACACCGACCGCGGCAGCCTGCTGCTGACCGATCCGCGGCGCTTTGGCGCTGTGGTGTGGTCGGACGCGCTGACGCTGGACCCCGCCCGCAAGCTGCTGGCCGGGCTGGGCGCCGAGCCTTTCGACGCAGCGCTGACCGGACAAACCTTGCACGACGCGTGGTCTGGGCGACGCGTGCCCGTCAAGCAGGCGCTGCTGGCGGGTGATGTGGTGGTGGGCGCCGGCAACATTTATGCCTGCGAGGCCCTTTGGCGCGCGGCCATCCGCCCCACCACGCCAGCTGCGCGCCTGAGCCGTGTGCGCTGCGACCGCTTGCTGGCTGCGGTGCGCGAGGTGCTGACCCAGGCGCTGGATTTAGGTGGCAGCACGCTGCGCGATTTCTCCGACGCCCACGGCATGGCCGGCGCTTACCAAACCCAAGCGGCGGTGTATGGCCGCGAAGGCGAAGCCTGCCGTCGTTGTGGCGGTACGGTCCAGCGCATCGTGCAAGCCCAACGCAGCACCTACTTTTGTGCAGGGTGTCAGCGACCATGAGCGGCACTGAGCAGCTGGCCAGCACCTTCGCGCCGCGCTTGCTGGCTTGGCAGCGCCAGCATGGCCGCCACGACCTGCCCTGGAGTGGCACCCGCGATCCGTATCGCGTGTGGCTCAGCGAGGTGATGCTGCAGCAAACGCAGGTCAGCACGGTGCGCGCTTACTTCGCGCGCTTCATGCAAGCCTTCCCCACGGTGCAGGCGCTGGCCGCCGCGCCCTTGGATGAGGTGCTGGCCTTGTGGGCGGGCCTGGGCTACTACAGCCGCGCGCGCAACCTGCACGCTTGCGCGCAGGCGGTGGCCGCACTGGGAGGCTTTCCGCAAAGCGCGGCAGCCTTGCAAACCTTGCCTGGCATCGGCCCCAGCACCGCCCGTGCCGTTGCCGCCTTCTGCTTTGGCGAGCGGCTGTCCATCTTGGACGGCAACGTCAAGCGCGTGCTCAGCCGCCTGCTGGCGTTTGAGGGCGACCTGTCGCAAGCCCGGGCCGTGCAGCAGCTGTGGGACCTGGCTGATGGTTTGGTGCCGGTCAGCGGCAATGACATGCCCGCCTACACCCAAGGCCTGATGGACCTGGGCGCCAGCCTGTGCAGCAGCCGCAACCCACAGTGCACTGCCTGCCCCGTGCAGGACCTGTGCGCGGCCCAGGCGCAGGGCCGAGCCACCGCCTTCCCCGTCAAGACCCGCAAGCTCAAACGCAGCCGCCGTGAGCACTGGTGGCTGTGGCTGCGGCGCCCCGCCGATGGCGCGGTGTGGCTGCAGCAGCGTCCCGCCACCGGTGTTTGGGGTGGGCTGTGGAGCTTGCCCCTGTTTGACGATGAAGCCGCTTTGCGGGCCGCCCTTGCGCCCGGTGCAGACGCCCCCGCTTTGCTGCCGCAGATCCAGCACGCGCTGACGCACTTTGATTGGGTGCTGCATCCGCGCCGTGCCGATTGGTCAAGCCCAGCAGAGCCCTTCAGCGAAGGCCGTTGGGTGGCGCCGGTCGAGTGGTCGGCACATGGCATGCCCGCCCCACTGCGCAAGTTGTTGCTGGGCTGATGTCGGTGATGTTCTCAAGCCGTCTCGCATGAAGCGCACATGAGCACCGCCGCAGCGCCCATGCCGAGCATCAGTTTGTTGGGTGAGGCTGCTGCATGGTTACAGCTGCCGCCCCCCGCGTCGGAGGCGGCGCAGGGCCGATTGGTGGCCATGGCCCAGCGCTTGCGCAGAACGGGTCGCTATGCCGAGGTGGTACCTGCATGGGGCAACCTGACCGTGGTGTTCGATCCGCTGGCCCAGCAGCCGGAGGCGGTGTTGGCCGACTTGGCAGCTGCTTGGGCCGAAGCGCCAGCCAAGGCAGCACGACCGCGTGAGCGGGTGCTGCGGGTGCGCTATGGCGGCCAACACGGCCCTGACTTGGCGGCGGTGGCAGCCCACGCGGGCTTGACCGAGGCCGAGGTCATCGCCGCCCACGCTGGGGCCGTCTACAGCGTGGCCTTTGTGGGCTTTCAGCCAGGATTTGCGTACCTCAGCGGCTTACCCGTGGCGCTCCACATGCCGCGGCGGGCCGAGCCGCGCACCCGCGTGCCCGCTGGCTCCGTGGCCATCGGCGGCGCGCAAACCGGCGTGTACCCAGCCAGCAGCCCGGGTGGTTGGCAGCTGATTGGGCAGACCGAGCAGCGCTTGTTTGATCCCGGCGCTGAAACACCCAGCTGGTTACAGCCCGGTGACCGGGTTCGCTTCGAGGTGGTCGGTGTTTGAAGTCTTGCAGCCGGGCGTGCAGACCACTGTGCAGGACCTCGGGCGTCCGGGTTTGCGGCATTGGGGGGTAGCCCGTGGGGGGGCTCTGGACGGCCCGGCCCTGCAGCGCGCCAACATCTTGCTGGGCAACAGGCCTGCCGCACCCGGACTGGAAGTGGTGTTGGGACCGCTGGTGCTGCGCTTTGAGGCCAACGGCTGGCTGGCTTTGACCGGTGGGCATTTCAAAGCCTGCTTAGACGGGCGGTGTTTGGCGCCGGGATACCGCGCGCCGTTCGTCGCCGGGCAGGTGTTGCAACTGCAGGCGCAGGCGGAGGCGGGTGCCCGGGCCTACCTTGCGTTCAGCGGGGGCTTGCAGGTGCCCGAGGTGATGGGGGGCCAAGGGACCGATCTGCAGGCCCATGTGGGCGGATGGATGGGTCGATCCCTTCGTCGAGGCGATCGCCTCAATTGGGTCGGTGGCCCGCCGATGCATCGGCGTCTCGGCTTGGCCCCCGTGTTGGCCAGTGCCACCTTGCGTGCCTTGCCGGGACCCGATCACGCTGCGTTTGGCATCCGCGCACGCCAACTCTTTTGGGACAGCGAGTGGCGCTTGAGCCCCCAGAGCAACCGCATGGGTGCGCGCCTGGGCGGCCCCAGCTTGCCGCGCCCTGCACTGGGCGAATTGCCGTCGCACGCAGTGCTGCCGGGCGACGTCCAGGTGCCGCCGGCTGGCCAGCCCATCGTGCTGTTGGCCGATGCGCAAACCACCGGTGGCTACCCGCGTATTGCCAGCGTCATCCAGGCCGACTTGTGGCAGTTGGCGCAAGTGCCGGTCGACCAGCCACTGCGCTTCGTGGCGGTTAGCCGCGAGCAAGCCTTGCGCGCCCTGCAGCAGTCCCGCGAGGAACTCGCTACGCTGCGTCGCCATGTTGCGCTCTTCCCTTGATCTGAACGCCGACCTCGGTGAGGGCGGCCCTTTCGACGCCGAGCTGATGCCACTCATCAGCTCGGCCAATATTGCTTGCGGTGGACACGCGGGTGACACGGCCAGCATGCAAGCCGCTGTGGCGCTGGCCCTGCGCCACGGCGTGGCGCTGGGTGCGCACCCCAGCCACCCCGACCGTCTGAACTTCGGCCGCCAAGCCCAGGCGCGCAGCCCGGCCGAGGTGCATGCCGATGTGCGCACGCAGGTGCAGGCTTTGATCGATGTGGCCGCGGCCCAGGGAGGCCGTCTGAGCCACGTCAAGCCCCATGGCGCCCTCTACAACCAAGCTGCCGTCGATCCCCGCTTGGCCGATGCCGTGGCCGCTGCCGTGCGTGAGCTGGACCCGATGCTGCGCTTGGTGGGTTTGGCCGGCAGCGAGTTGGTGGCGGCGGCTGCGCGCCATGGCTTGGCGGTCACAGCCGAAGCCTTTGCCGATCGCGCTTACCAACCCGATGGTCAACTGGTGCCACGCCATCAGCAGGGTGCTGTGCTGGACGATGTACCGGCTGCCCTGGCGCAGGTGCAGGATTTGGTGCTGCGTGGCGGCGTGCAGCCGGTAGGTGGCGCGTGGCTCGCGGTGCAAGTTGACAGCCTGTGCGTGCATGGCGACGGCGCCCATGCGCTGAGGCTGATGCAGGCGCTACGCCAAGCCCTGGTCGAATGGGGCGTGGCGGTGCGCTGCCAGCCGTGAGGCGCTCAGTCGCGCAGCAGGCCTTGCGCTGCGGCCATGAGCAACGCGCCAGCCAGCACGCCTAACGCAAACACCGCGCTGGTGGGCGGTGCCGGCTTGGTGGCTGGCGGCGGCGTGGGTTCCGTTTGCTCGGCGTCCCAGGCTCGCACCAAGCTTTCAGCGCGGTCGGCATCGGTCTCGTCCACGGCCAGACGCACCATGCCGGCCGGCAAGTCACCCACACCGCCTTGCAAAAAATCGCCCAGCACGTGGGCGGTGATGCCCTGCTGGCGCAGCACGTCTCTCACCACATGGGCTTCGAGGCTGTTGCGGGCCTCGTAGACGGTTCTCACTTGGCGTCCAGCTCTCGGTGGCGCTTCAGTACCCGACCATGGTGTGCGAACTGCTTGGCCAAGGCTTCAACCAAGTAGACCGAGCGGTGCTGGCCGCCGGTGCAGCCGATGGCCACTGTCAGGTAGCTGCGTTGGTCGGCCGCAAAGCTGGGCAACCATTGGGTCAGAAAGGCGGCGATTTGGCTGCGCATCAGGCCCACTTCGGGCTGGTCTGCAAGGTATTCGGCCACGGGGGCGTCGCGGCCGTTTTGCGCGCGCAACTCGGCCACGTAATAGGGGTTGGGTAGGACGCGCACGTCGAAGACGAAGTCGGCGTCGCTGGGCACGCCGGCTTTGAAAGCGAAGCTTTCGAAAACCAGGGTGAGCGATTGGCCACTCACGCTCACCAGATCCCGCACCCAGGCCCGCAACTGTGCGGGGCGAAGCAGGCTGGTGTCGATCACGGTGCTCTCGATGCGGATGGCGGCCAACAGCTCGCGTTCCAGCTCAATGGCGTCCAGCAGCGCGCGGTGCTCGTCGCCGGCGGTGTCAGCACGCAGTGGGTGCGGACGGCGGGTTTCACTGAACCGGCGCATCAGAGCGTCGGTGCTGGCATCCAAAAAGATGCTGCGCAGTGCCTGGCCCTGGGTACGCAGTTGCTTGATCAGCGGCAACAGGTGCGGCAGAGAGCCGCGGCTGCGTACGTCCACCGCGATCGCCACGCGTCGCTCCCCGCGGTGGCTTTCCACCTTCAAGAAGTCAAGCAGCAGCTCGGGCGGCAGGTTGTCGACGCAGAAAAAGCCGGCGTCTTCCAGCGCATGCATGGCAATGCTTTTGCCGCCGCCGCTCAAGCCGGTGACCAACACCAAATCGTTGACGGTGTTGATCGTGGGTGTGGTGTTGCTCATCGCGTTCAGGGTGTGCCTGCCAACAGTTCTTGCGCATGCGCCACGCTGGCGCCCGACGGGTTGCCGCCCAGCATCCGGGCCACTTCGGCCACGCGGTCGTCGCCATCCACCGGTGTCACGCTGCTGCGTACGCCGGCTTTGCTCGCTTGCTTGGCCACCACCCAGTGTTGGTCAGCGCAAGCGGCCACTTGGGCCAAGTGGGTGACGGCCAGCACCTGGCGTTGTCGGCCCAGCTGCTGCATCAAGCGGCCTACCGTGTGGGCCACCGCGCCGCCCACGCCGGCGTCGATCTCGTCAAAGATCAAGGTGGGTGCGCCGTGGCGGTCGGCTTGTGCGGTGCAGACGGCGATGGCCAGTGCGATGCGGCTGAGCTCGCCGCCCGAGGCCACTCTCGCCAAAGGGCGGGGCGTGGCGCCGGCGTGGCCGGCCACCAGCAGCTCGGCGCTTTCCAGGCCGAAGCTTTGTGGCTCGGTTTGCACCTGCAGCGCCACACTGAGTTGTCCACCGGCCATGCCCAGTTGCTGCATGGCGGCGGTCACGGCACTGCCCAACAAGGGCGCAGCCTTGGCTCGGCGTTGGCTGACTTTGCGGCACTCGGCGTCCAGCGCCTTGCGGGCTTGCGCCACGGCGGCTTCCAGGGCTTGCAGGTCGGATTGCGCCTCCAGCGCTTGCAGCTCGGCCTGCCATGTGGCGCGCAATGCGGCCAAGTCGGCCGGCGGCTGACGGTAGCGGCGGGCCAACTGCAGCCACTGCGACAAGCGCTCGTCCAGCGCGCCCAAGCGGCCGGGGTCGGGCTCGGCGCGGTGCAGGTAGCTGCGCAGGGTGTGGGCGGCGTCCTCGGCCTGGGCTTGGGCGCCGGCCACAGCGTCCAGTGCGGTTTGCAACTGGGCATCGAAGCTCACCACCGCACGCAGCGCTTGCTCCGCAGCCCGCAGCGTGCGCTGGGCGGTGTCTTCGCCTTCGCTCAGGGTCTCCAGTGCCAAGCGGCTGGCGTCGATCAAGGCCTGAGCGTTGGACAAACGTTGGTGCTCAGCGTTCAGCTCGGGCCACTCGTGGTCGCCGGGGTTGAGCTTGCCGATCTCATCCAACTGCCACTGCAGCCGCTCGCGCTCGCGCCCCAAGGTGGCACTTTGGGTTTGGGCCTGCGCCAAGGCGGCTTGGGCGGCGCGCCAGCCCGCATGCGCTTGCGCGAGGGCTGCGGTGTCGACTTCGGCGTAATCGTCCAGCAGCGCGCGCACGCTGGCCGGTCGGGTGAGCTTTTGCCAAGCGTGCTGGCCGTGGATGTCGAGCAACCATTCGCCGGCTTGCGCCAGCTGCGCCACTGTGGCGGGGCTGCCGTTCACCCAGGCGCGGCTTTTGCCCTGCGCGTCGATCACGCGGCGAATCAGCAAAGTCTCGGTGTCGTCGAAGCCGGCTTCCGTCAACCAAGTCTGGAGTGCAGCGGGACGGTCGAACTCGGCACTGAGCTCGGCACGCGCAGCCCCTTCGCGCACCACGCTGGCGTCGCCCCGGCCGCCCAGCAGCAGTTGCAGGGCGTCGAGCAAGATGGATTTGCCAGCACCCGTCTCCCCGGTCAGCACCGAGAAGCCCGGTTGCCAGTCGAGTTCAAGGCTGGGGACGATCACAAAGTCCCGCAGGGAAAGCCGTCGCAACATGCAATCAAAAGGGCGAGTGGAAGGGCAAACGGATTGTCAGACGGCGCAGGCGCTCATGCCCAGAGCATCAAGGATTGCCCTCGTACCAGCGCAGCTTGCGTCGCAGCGTGGCGTAGTAGCTCCAGCCGGCCGGGTGCAAGAACTGGCTTTTGTGTGCGCTGCGCTGCACCGTCACGCGGTCGCCATGCTGCACATGGGTGAGGGCCTGCATGTCGAAGTTCACACTGGCATCGCGGCCGGCCACCATCTCCAACTGCACCACACCGCTGTCGGGCAGCACGATCGGGCGGTTGCTGAGGGCGTGGGAAGCAATCGGCACCAACAGCCAGCCTTCGATGCTGGGGTGCAGCAGCGGGCCACCCGCGCTCATCGCATAGGCGGTGCTGCCTGTGGGCGAAGCCACGATCACGCCATCAGCTCGGATGTTGGCCATGAACTCGCCACCTACGTGGATGCGCACCTCGACCATGCCGGCCGTGGCGCCGCGGCTGAGCACCACGTCGTTCAGCGCTTGACCGGAAAAGATCACCTGCCCATCGCGCCACACGGCGGCTTCCAGCATGGTGCGCGACTCGGTCTCGCAGTCACCCGCCAAGATGGGTGTCAGCGCCTCACGGAACTGCTCAAAGGAAATGTCGGTAATGAAACCCAGGCGCCCCTGGTTGATGCCCACCAAAGGCAGCCCGTGCTGCGCCACCTCGTGGGCAAAGCCCAGCATGGTGCCGTCGCCGCCCACCACCACCGCCAAGTCACATTGACGGCCCAGTTCATCGGGCTCCATGACCGGGTAGCCGCTGATGCCAGCGGCCTGCGCGCTGCGGGCCTCCAGCGTCACCTTCCGGCCTTGTTGACACAGAAAACTGCGGATCTGTTCGATCACCGGGCCGATACCCGGTGCAGGCTTGCCCACCAAAGCCACGTGCTGAAAGCGTTTGCCACCCATGTGGTCCATGTTCGCACAGGGGTTTTACGTGGCGGGCAGGGCCTACCCAGGGCCGACAATCGCGCCCATGTTGGACGACCGCTCTCGCTCTCTGCTCAAAACCCTTGTCGAGCGCTACATCGCTGATGGGCAGCCGATCGGGTCACGCACGCTCAGCAAGGCTTCGGGCCTGGAGTTGAGCCCCGCCACCATCCGCAACGTCATGGCCGACTTGGAAGAGCTGGGCCTGATAGCCAGCCCGCACACCAGTGCCGGACGCATCCCGACCGCGCTGGGCTACCGTTTGTTCGTTGACACCATGCTGACTGCGCGTCCAGCACTGTTCGACCAAGAGGTGCGGCAGCTGGAAGGGCAACTGCAGCCCGACCAACCCCAGCGGGTGATCGCGCATGCGGCGCAGGTGCTCTCCAGCCTGAGCAGCTTTGTGGGTGTGATCACGGCGCCACGCAAGCCTTCGGTGTTTCGCCACATTGAGTTCTTGCGCCTCTCTGAGCGCCGCGTGCTGGTGATCCTCGTCAGCCCTGATGGCGACGTGCAGAACCGCGTCATCGTGACCGCCCAAGACCACAGCCAAAGCGAGCTGGCGGAAGCGGCCAACCGCCTCAACGCCCAGTACACCGGCCTCACGCTCGAAGTGGTGCGTGAGCGTTTGCGCGGTGAAGTCGAGCAACTGCGCGGCGAGATTGCCAGCTTGATGAGTGCGGCCGTGCAGGTCAGCAGCGACGACAGCGCAGAGCAAGTCGTCATCAGCGGCGAGCGCAACCTGCTCACCGTGGAGGACTTCAGCCAAGACTTGACCAGTTTGCGCCGCCTCTTCGGCATGTTCGAAGAGAAGACGGCACTGATGCGCTTGTTGGACACCAGCAGCCGCGCCGAGGGTGTGCGCATCTTCATCGGTGGGGAAAGCCAGGTCGTGCCTTTTGAGGAGCTCAGCATCGTCAGTGCTCCCTATGAGGTTGATGGCCAGGTCGTGGGCACGCTGGGCGTCATCGGCCCTACGCGCATGGCCTACGAGCGCATGATCCAGATCGTGGACGTGACCTCGCGGATGGTGGGGCAGGCGCTTTCCCAACGTTGAGACAATCCAAGGGTTTGGGGCTCCAAGCCCGGACCAAACCAGGCCGGGCTGCGGTGGCGGCAGCCCAGCTCCCTGACAATCCCTCCCCTTCGGGCCGCTAGCTCATGCTTGGTTAGAGCAGCAGACTCATAATCTGTTGGTGCCGTGTTCGACTCACGGGCGGCCTACCAAAATCCCCGCAAACCCCGCTCTGGCGGGGTTTGTGCTTTGTGGGCGTATCGAGCGGTACGCCGGGTTACGGCTCTAGAGTGCGATCCCTCCACCAGCCGTCACCCCATTTCCATGGACCACGCTGCCGACGCCTTTGTGCACCTGTTCGACTGGCCCTTCGCCCGGTGTGAGGCGGCGTTGCCGGCTTTGGCGGCGGAGGGGTTTACGGGCATTCAGGTGTCGCCGCCGCAGCGCAGCATTGACAACCCGATTTGGTGGGGGCGCTACCAGCCGGTCGACCACACCGTGTTGGACGGCCCACTGGGTGACGAGGCCGACCTGCGTCGCCTGATTGATGCGGCCCATCGATTGGGCCTGAAGGTGCTGATCGATGTGGTGCTCAACCACATGGCTGGCGGGTTGTATGCCCAGCACCTCAAGTACCCGCGCTTCGGGCCGGAGCACTTCCGCCCGCGCAGCACCATTGACTACAACGACCTGCAGTCGATCCGCGAAGGTTGGTTGGTGGGCTTACCCGATCTGCGCACCGAGCATCCGTACGTGCGCGCAGAGGCCCGGCGCTACCTCGAACTGTTGATTGACTGCGGCGCCGATGGGTTTCGGTTTGACGCCGTCAAGCACATGGATCCGGCTTACTTCGAGGCGGTGCTGGATGGTTTGCCAGGGCACCTGTTCATCTACGGCGAGTACATCCAGCAGCCGGGGCACTTCCCAGTCATGCAGGAGTTCCTGCCGAGCATGCGGCTGATGGACTTTCCCCTGTTCCAAACCCTCTCGCAGGCGCTCCAGCCAGACGGCGACTGGGCGCTGTTGGACCGATTGAACGGGCCTGAGGCGGCACTGCCAGCCGATCGCAGTGTGAGCTTCGTGACCAATCACGATTTGGAGTTGGCGCAGTACGGTGGCTTTGAGCTGCCCAGCGACGGGCTGCCCTTGGCCCATGCCTTCACGACCTGCCGTTTGGGCGCTGTGCCGCTGGTGTGGATGGATCATCGTGATGACCCTGTGCTGCGCGCTGCCCTGCACATGCGACAGCGCGTGGCCCCGCATGGTTGGGAGACGCTGCATGCCAGCCGTCAATTGTTGGTGTGGCGCTGCCGCTCCGGCGACAGCCTGCTGGTGTTCAACGCCGCACGCGCGCCTCGCCACATCGACGCAGCTTGGTTGGGGGGGCACGGTGATTGGCGCGATGCCGTCAGCGGCGAGGGGCCGCATGCTGTGGCGCCGCGGCAGCCGGGCTTGTTCGTGCGCGGGCTCAAGGCCGAGGCGGGGCGCTGATCAACAGCACATTGGCCACCCGGCGCTGCGCCGGTTCGTTGGCTGGCCGTTGCATGGCCGCTTGGCCCCTGATCAGCAAGGCGCTGCTGCCCCCGCCGTCGAGGTTGAAGGCCCGGTAGGCTCCCGAGTCCTGCAGCAACGCGGCGGTGCCCGCCAAGCTCAGGCCCGGTACCCCCGGGCGACGCCCTTCAGCCAGCAGCACGTAGAGGTAGCGACGGTCGGCGCTCAAGCCCAGGGCGGTACGGGGATGCGGCTTGGCGCAAAAGCTCGGGCAGCGCGCATCGTCTTCCTCGCTGCGTGGCTGGCCTTCGCGCACCAACCATGGCGTGCCGGCCACCGCCGTGTGGGTGCCTGGAGCCAAGCTGGATGGGGGCTCCAGGTGCACCTCGCAGGCTTGAGTTTTGTCGCAGGCGAGTACCGGGCTGTCGAGTGGATTCATCGGCGCCGGCCAGGCTTGGCCCTCGCTCACGGTCAGGCCGCGCACCCGGAATTCACGGTCAAAGAAGGAGCCGTTGAAGGCGACCAACGCAGCGATGGCGCTGGGGCGGGTATCGATGGTCAGGCCGGCTTCCTTGGGGCCGCTGAGCGCCAGCCGCAAGCCATCAGCTTGTAGATCCAGCCGCAGCACCTGCACGCCCGGTGCCGCGTGCCGGTGCATCAAGCCGGGTTCGATGGGCGTCCAATCGCTCGCAGTGCTTGAGGGGGCGGGGGTGGTATGGCTGCAGCCGCTGAGCAAGGCTGCAAGCCCCAAACCGAACCACAGCAAGCTTCTGCCATTCGGGCGAGCGCTGGTGCTGGCGGGGCTGCTTTGCATGCGGCTGATGCTACGGGCCGGGGGCAGACAATGAGCCGATGTTCCAGCCGCAATGGTTCATTCAGCCCCTCGACCCCAGCGAGGCCACGACCGCTCGAGCCCTGATGGCCTTGTGCCGCGAGGCCTACAGCCAAGAGGCTGAGTTGCTTGGCGTGGCATCCAAAGACCACCCGCCCTTGCAGCGCAGCCAGTGGACCCTGCAAACCAGCAGCGAAAGCTGGTTGGGATGCTTTGACGGCGACAGCTTGGTGGGTGCACTCAGCGTTCACGCCGACCCCGATGACGAGTCGGCCCAGCGATTGGGCGACTTGGCGGTGAAACCACAGCGTCAGCGCGAGGGGGCGGCAACTTTGCTGCTGCATGCCTTGTTGCTCGCCCAGGGTGGCGCACCTTTGTCGGTGCAGTTGGCGGCGCTCAACGCCCCCGCATTGGCCTTGCTCGCCAAGCATGGTTTTCGGGAGCATCAGCGTTGGGCCGCACCGCTTGGGGCGCAGACTTTGCGTTGGCTGAGACTGGTCCGCAAGCCCGGTACGCCTGTGCAGATTGCCTGAGCGGCGTGGCCTTAGCATCGCCCCATTCCAAGCACACCAAGGACGCCCGTGGCCAAACCCAATTACTCGTTCGAGAAGCGCCAGCGCGAATTGGAGAAAAAGCGCAAGAAGGAAGAGAAGGCGCAGCGCAAGGCCAATGGCGCGGATACCGCAGCCCACAGCGCCCCGGGCGATGACGACCCGGCGGGCGCCGCTCCAACTGCGGAGGGTGCAGCGTCCGGCCATGAACAGGACTGACGCACAGCCGCATAAGCCAAAGGGCGCCCGAAGGGCGCCCTTTTTCGTGGGCGGGCCTTCAGGCGGCCAGCCTTGCGTTTGATCAGACCTTGTGTTGGCGGCGGCGCTGCAGGGCCACACCCATCAGGCTCAGCCCAGCCAAGGCCAAGCCACCGGGCTCGGGCACACCGTTGGGCGCTGGGCTGAGCTTGCCCCCCCTGGTTCACATTCCCCCGCGAATTCAGTGACTTGCGGTGTTTTCAAACAGGTGCTGGTCGCATCCCGTGAGGCGTGTCACTTTTGCCGACAACCCTCGGGAAATGAGGTGCCCTGCCGCTATGTCGCCCGTGCTTGGTTCCTCAGCGAGCAAAGCGCGACACTGAGAGACACAAGTGAAGCCGACGGAGGGCTGGATGCGCGTGGGTGTTCTGACGGGCGGCGGCGACTGCCCGGGTTTGAATGCGGTGATCCGCGCCGTCACCTTGGCCTTGACGCGCGAGGGTGGTGGCGTTGAGGTGGTGGGCATCGAGCGCGGCTTCTTGGGCTTGATCGAAGGCCGCAGCCGGCCCCTGAACGCCGCCACGGTGCGCGATGTGTTGGACGAAGGTGGCACCCTGCTGGGCACCCACAACCGCGCCGACCCCTTCAGCTACCAAGGTCGCGATTGCAGCGCCGAGGCCATGGCCTGGGTGGCACGTGAGCGATTGGATGCCTTGGTCGCCATCGGTGGCGATGGCACCTTGACCCTGGCGGCACGCTTTGCAGCCTTGGGACTGCCCTGCGTGGGCGTACCCAAGACCATCGACAACGACATAGCTGGCAATGAGCGCAGCTTTGGCTTCGACTCCGCTGTGGCCGTGGTAGCCGACGCCTTGAACCGCCTCAAAACTACCGCCGCCAGCCACCGCCGGGTGATGGTGGTGGAGACCATGGGGCGCGACGCCGGTTGGATCGCGCTGGAAGGCGGCCTTGCCGGCGGTGCCGATGCCATCCTGGTGCCCGAGCGTCCGCTGGGCTTGGCGCCGCTGGCCGAGCAGCTGTTGGCACGCGTGGAGGCCCAAGGCTACGCGCTGCTGTGTGTGGCCGAAGGCGCGACCGTAGACAGTGGCGCTGTGCACTGGCAGCACTTGCCTGGTGGTGTGGCACGGCTGGGCGGCATTGGTAACGCCCTGGCGCAGGCCTTGGGCGAGCGTTGGCCCGAGGTGGAGGTGCGCGCTACTGTGCTGGGCCACCTGCAGAGGGGTGGCATGCCCACGGCTTTCGATCGCGTGCTGGCCACCCGTTTCGGCGTCGCCGCCGCGCAGGCGGTGCTGGCGCGACAGTTCGGCATCACCGTGGCGCTGCAGGGCGACCGCTGCGTGCACGTGCCCTTGAGCGAGGTGGCCGGCCAGAACCGGCGGGTGCCCGAGGGGCACGAACTGCTGCGCTGTGCCCAGGCGTTGGGTGTGCTCGCATAGAGTGCGGCGATGTTTGCTTACCGTCACGCCTTCCACGCCGGCAACCATGCCGATGTCCTCAAGCACCTGGTCCTGGTGCATTTGCTGCAGCACCTGAACCAAAAAGAGAAGGGCTACCGTGTCATCGACACGCATGCTGGCGCTGGCAGCTACCGGGTGCACAGCGCCGAGGCCACCAAGAAGCTGGAGTGGCTGGACGGCATCGGCCGCCTGTGGGAGCGCAAAGACTTGCCCGCTGGCGTAGCCGCCTACCTGGACCAGGTGGAAGCCTTCAACGGTCCTGGCGTGCTGCGCACCTTGCCAGGATCACCGATGCTCATCCGCCAGATGTTGCGGCCCCAGGATCAACTGCACTGCTGCGAGTTGCACCCCACCGACGCGCGCGGTTTGCGCCGCGCGATGGACGAGTTCAAAACCGTCACTGTGCACCTGGCCGATGGCTACAGCATCTTCAAAGGCCTGCTGCCCCCGCCCACTCGCCGAGGCTTGGTGCTGATCGATCCGCCCTACGAGCTGAAGAACGACTACGCCCGCGTGCTGACCGCGGTGCGCGAGGTGCTGACCAAGTTCCCCGATGCCGTGGTGGCCGTCTGGATCCCCCAACTGCAGCTGCTTGAAGCCAGCCAACTGCCCCAGCGCTTGCGCAACGCCGTCAAGGGCTTGGCGAAGAAGGGCTGGGTGGATGCGCAGCTGAGCGTGGCGCCGCCGCAGGACGGCGGCTTTGGCCTGCTGGGCAGCCACATGTTTGTGGCCAACCCGCCGCACACGCTGGGCACCTTGCTGGCTACCGAACTGCCTTGGCTGGCCGAGGTGCTGGGCCAATACCCGGGTGCCAAAGGCACCCTCACGGCCGGGGGCTGATCAACCGGCTTTGGCCGGGGCCGGGGCTGGCTTGGGGTCGGCCACGGGCGCGGGCTGCGGGGCTTGCTCGGTGGTGGCGGTGGCGGGTACTTGCGGCAAAGCGCGTGCCACGCGGGCGCTGCGGCCTTGGGTGATCACCATCACTGCATCGCCCGGGTTGAAGCGCTCCTCGCCTTGGCTCTGCACGATCGCCACGCGCTCGCCATTGCGCAATTGCACGATCAATTCCAGCGCCTCATCGCGGCCCGAGTTGCGCTCGATGGCGTGACCGATCACCCCGCCCAGCACCGCCCCGAGGGTGGCAAACACCACCGACTCGCGTTGCCCACCCACGGTTGAGCCGCCCACGGCGCCGGCCACCGTGCCCACGGTGGCGCCCAGACCGCTCTGGTTGCCGTCCAGCTTCACTTTGCGCACCGCCAGCACGGTCCCGTCTTGCACCTGCGCCATGCGCATGGCCTCGGTGCGTTGGCGCAAATCGGGGTTGGTGGACACGCAACCGGTGAGCAAGGCCGCGGTGGCGGTCAGGGCAATCAAAGGGGTACGGAACATGGTGGGTCTCCTGAAGGTGCAGACGCAACGCCGTCGCGGCGAGCGTGGTTGACGGCGATCCTTGTTACCTGTGGTCGCGCTGTTGGACCTTGGCTTTGGTGGCGGCTGCATTGCAACGGGCTCGCAGCATTAGAGTGCTCCGCATGGACGCGCGCGCATTTGACGACTTGCTGGCAGCTTCGTTGGCGGCGGCTAGGTTGGGTCACCACCAAGTGGGCGCCCGCCAAGCTGAGTTGGCGTTGCGTTTGCGGCCCGATGGCAAAGCCTTCTCGGTGCTGGCGCTGCACCGGCTGCGGCTGGGGAACCTCAGGGGCTGTTTGTCTGCCGGTCGCGCGGCGGTGCCGCTGTTGGAGCGAGACGGCGAGTGGGCGGAGTTGTCGACCGTTGAGGGCGTACAAGCCGTGGCCTGCTTGCAAGCGGAGTGGCTGCACCAAGGGCTTGTGCACGCCCGCCGTGCGGACGAGGCCGCGCGTGCGTCGGGCGACCGGCTGGCCCAAGGCTGGGCCCAATGCCGGCTGGCCCAAGTGCATGACCTGATGGGGGAGCCGGTGCGCGGCGTCGCCCTGTTTGAGCAAGCCGAAGACATTGCCGAGGGGCTTGGCGCCACCCACCTGCTGTTTTCCGTGCTGCACAACCGTGCCTGGGTGGTGGCCGAGAAGGTGATTGCCGGGCATGCGCCCAAGCCCGAGGTCTTGCGGCAGGCGCTGCAGTTGCTTGACCGGGCGCAATTGCTGGCGGACGCCGAAGCCAATGCCCACAGCCAAGGCATCTGCCTGCTCAACCGCAGCCGGCTGCTGATGGCGCTGGACGATGGCGCCTTGAGCCGGCAACTGGCGCACGCCGCCTTGGCGCTCGGGCAGCGCCATGAGCTGACCCAGCTGCGCGTGGGCGCGCAGGCGGTGGTGTGCGAGTGGATGCTCCGCGACGGTCTGGCTGGCGAAGCGCTTCACATGTTGGCGCGGCTGCGCCAGGCCCTGCCAGAGGCCGACCTGATCAGCCACATCGAGTTGCTGCGACTGGCCGTCAAGGCCCACCGGCAAGGGCGCTATTTCGAAGCCGCCCTGGATGCGTTTGAAGAGCTGCACACGCTCACCCTGCGCCAGGCCAAGGCGCGGGCCGACTTGCAGACCTGGATCGCGCTGCACCAGGAAGACGTGGAGCGCGAACGCGGCCGCGCCCGCCAGGCCGAGGCGCAAGCCGATGAGATGCGTCAACTGGCTTTGCAGTGGGAGCAGCAGGCCCACATCGACCCGCTCACCGGCTTGGCCAACCGGCGCGCCACGCAGGCCGCCTTGCCCGAGTTGTTTGCCAGGGCCAAGCAGTCCAAGCGGCCGATCATGGTGGCCGTGCTGGATCTTGACCACTTCAAGCAAGTCAACGACCGCCATGGGCATGAAGTGGGGGACGCTGTGTTGCGGGAGGTGGGGCGTTTGCTGCGTGATGTGCTGCGTCCGGGCGATGTGGCTGCCCGTTTGGGTGGCGAGGAGTTTTTGGTGTTGCTGCCTGAAACAGACGCCACGGCCGCCCATGCGGTGTGTGAGCGGCTGCGCGAAGCCATTGCCCATCATCCCTGGGCGCAGATCGCATCGGACTTGGTGGTCACCGTCAGTCAGGGCGTGGCACCGGTCATCGATCTGGATGCGCCCTGGCAAGCCGCCGATCAAGCGCTCTATCGCGCCAAGTCGGAAGGGCGCAACCGCGTGGTGATGGCCTAAGGCTGCAGCGCTCAGCCGTGCAGGCGGCTGTGGGCCGGTACGTTGGCGAGCAAGAACTCCATCTGGTCGGACAAGATGCGCCGCCCGCGCAAGATCATGTCTTCGTACAGGCTGGGTACGTAAGGCAGGTAGAGCGGGTGCATGTTCACCTCATCGGCCAGCCGGTCGCCCTTGCGGTGGTTGCAGGAGCGGCAGGCGGTGATGCAGTTCATCCAGTGGTCGCGTCCGCCGCGGCTGGTCGGGTGGATGTGCTCGCGGGTCAGGTCGTCATCGCGGAACCGCTGGCCGCAATAGGCACAGGTGAAGCGGTCGCGGGCAAACAGCTTGGGGTTGGTCAAGGCGGGCTCTTGGCGCCAGCAACGGCTGGGTATGGCGCCCCGCGCCGCCACGATGGCGTGCACTTCGATGCAGGACTGCCGACCGGTGACGCGCTGTATGCCGCCGCGCAGCACCATCACCGGGTCACCAATGGTCCAAGCGATGGCATCACAAGCCACCATCACCGCCGCTTCTTTGGCGCTGATCCAACTCTGGGGCCGGCCCGAAATGTCGAGTTGCAGAACGTCCAAGGCACCACCTCCTTGAGTCCGCAGACTAACCGCTGTCACTGACAAGCGGGTGACACCGGTGCTATTTCTCGGTGGCGTATCGGGGTTCGGGGTTTCCCTGGGTCGGAATAGATCGACGCCCCTACGCAGTTCACGGATTTCAGCTTGCTATGGGAGTGCAATGCGACCAAAAATAGAACGACCGTTCGTTTTATTTTCAACCGGCCTTGATGCCGACTCTGTGTGTTCAACCCGCCCATGGCTCGAACCGCCCTGACCCCTGTTGCACCCGCTCCTGCAGCCCGCCGCTCTGGCGTGGCCGTGCGCGCGCCGCTGCAAAAGGGTCAACAGACGCGTGTCACCATCTTGGCAGCGGCCTTGGCGCAGGCGTCGCACATGGGGCTCGAGGGCTTGTCCATCGGCGCGTTGGCGGAACAGATTGGCATGAGCAAGTCGGGTGTGTTTGCCCACTTTGGCTCGCGCGAAGAGTTGCAGATCGCGGTGGTGGCCGAGTACCACGCGCGCTTTGAAGAAGAAGTGTTCTTCACAGCCCTGCGCGAGCCCCGCGGGCTGAAACGCCTGCATGCGCTGTACGAGCGCTGGGTGCGCCGTGTGGCCGTCGAGTTGGACACGGGTTGCATCTACATCAGCGGTGCCGTGGAGTTCGATGATCGTCCTGGCCAGGTGCGCGATGCGCTGGTCAGCATGGTCCGCGCTTGGCATGCAGCACTGCACAAAGCGATCGTGCTGGCGCGTGATGAAGGTCACTTGACGCCCGATGCAGACGTTGAGCAAATCTTGTTCGAATTGCACGGGGCCATCCTGTCCCTGCACCACGATGCCCGCTTCCTCCGTAGCGCGGGCGCACTCGATCGCGCACGCCGCAGCTTCGCGCGCGTGGTCGAACCCTTCTTGACCGCCGCCGGCCGCGAGGCCGACACACCCCCATCCGTGGCCCGCAAGGGCCGTTGATTCACCCGCAGTTCCCCCCGAAACCAGGAGATCCCCATGCCCAGCTACACCCCGCCTCTGCGCGACATGCAATTCGTGCTCCATGAGTTGCTGAACGTGGTGGATGAACTGAAGATGTTGCCGCCTCACGCCGACATCGATGTCGACACCATCAACGCCGTGCTGGAAGAAGGGGGCAAGTTCGCTTCTCAAGTGGCCGCTCCCCTGAACCTGAGTGGCGACCAAGAGGGCTGCAAGCTCGATAAGGCCACCCACGAGGTGACTCCGCCCAAGGGCTTCAAAGAGGCCTACAAGACCTACGTCGAGGGCGGCTGGCCTGCGTTGAGCTGCGACCCGGCCTACGGCGGCCAGGGCTTGCCGCAGACGGTGAACCAGTTCTTCTATGAGATGCTGAACAGCGCCAACCAGGCTTGGACCATGTACCCGGGTCTGAGCCACGGCGCCTACGAGTGCCTGCACGCCCATGGCACGCCCGAGCAAAAGGCGCAGTTCCTGCCCAAGCTCACCAGCGGTGAATGGACCGGCACCATGTGCCTGACCGAGCCGCATTGCGGCACCG